>NZ_JBHXPI010000003.1:0-185455 GCF_042718575.1 Streptomyces sp. NPDC058579 | reverse complement strand
GGCGCGGGCCCTGGGGGCGCCGGGGTGTGCGGGGGGCGCGGGCGCGATGGGCGTGCGCCCGTCGGGGGCGGCGCTCATGGTGCGCGCCGCCCACGACGAACAGGGCCTATTCGGCACTCGAACGTGCGTACTTTAGGGCGAGGTTGTCCCGGTTTGGCGACGCGCTTGTAACAGCGGTTAGTGGGGGGTCGGGGAGCGGAAGACCCCCGGCATGAACCAGAACACCCCCATCACCCCCCGGCCCCTCCCCCTCACCACCGACCGGCTGCGGGCCGCGCTGCTGCACGCGCACCGGCCCGGTGGCGCGCCGGCCGCGCGGGAGGCCGAGGCGATGATCACCGGGCTCGCCGCGCTCACCCTGCACCGGTTCTCCTCCGCTCCCCCGCTGCTCGCCCTGGACCGGATCGACGTCCTGGTCCCCCGCACCCGCCGGCTGCGCTCCACCAACTCGGTCCGGGTCGTGCGCGCGCAGGACATGCCCGAGCCGCTGTACCTCTCCGGGGTTCCCGTCGCGCCGGTCGCCCGGGCGCTCGCCGACGCGGTGTCCGCGCTGGCCGACGCGGCCACCGTGCGCGCGCTGCTCACCGAGGCCGTACGCGGCGGGCACTGCGAACCCGGCACGGTGGTACGGGAGTTGAACCGCGCCCGGCTGCTCAACCGGCCGCACGTGGTGGACGCCGTCGACTCGCTGCTCGCGGAGGGCCGCGGCATCGCGGAGGAGCGACTGTACGAGATGGTCCGGGAGTTCGGGCTCCCGGACCCCATGTGGAACGTGGACCTGCGACTGCCCGGCGGCCCGCACCTCGGCGGCCTGGACGCCTACTGGCCCGACCAGGCCGTGGCCGTGGAGCTGGACACCCGGGCGCCCCGGCAGGACGACGACGCGCTCTGGTCGGAGTACACCCGCAAACGCGAGCACCTGGAGCGGCTCGGCATCACGGTCGTCCACATCACCCCGCGCAAGCTGCGCGAGGCGATGGACCAGCAGGCCACCGTGGTCCGTACGGCCCTGATGGCCGCGTCGGACCGGCAGCCCGCCGCGTACGTCGTCGTCCTGCCCCGGTGAGGGTCAGCTCTTCGGAGCGGTACCGCAGAACTCGGCCTCGATGACGGTCTGGCTGTCGCCCGCCCAGTCCGCGTTGAAGTTCATGGCCAGCGAGTGCCCGCCGTCCCGGGTGGCGACCGCCTCCGAGGAGGAGCCGTGGATGCCCCCGCCGTGGCCCCAGACCTCCTTGCCGCAGCTCAGCTTCTGCCGCATCAGCCCGAGGCCGTAGTGGAACTCCGGGGCCTCGGCGCTCATGGGCACGGCCCGCGTCATCTCGCGCATCTCGGCCCTCGGAAGCAACTTCCCCTTGAGCAGGGCCCGGTAGAACGTCTGCAGATCGTTGGAGTCGGAGATCATCTCGCCCGCCGCGTACGCGAGGGACGGGTTCAGCTCGGTGACGTCGTGGACCGTCGTCGCGTTCGGGTCGATCGAGAGCTTCGAGTACGCCCGTGAACTCGGCTGCGACACCGTCGTCTTCGTCCCGGGGACGCTGGTCGCCCGCAGCTTCAGCGGCTTGACGATCCGCCGCTCGACCTCCTTGCCGTACGGGCGACCGGTCGCCTTCTCGATCACCATGCCCGCCAGGACGTAGTTGGTGTTGGAGTAGTTCCAGGCGGTGCCGGGCGCGAAGTCCGGCTCGTGGGCCATGGCGACGGCGACGAGCTGCTCCGGGGTCCAGGTGTCGTAGCGGTTCTTCAGGAACTCCTCGCTGAAGACCTTCTGCTGGAAGCCGGGGTCGGAGGTGACGCTGTAGATGCCGCTGGTGTGGTTGAGGAGCTGGCGCACGGTGACCTTCCGGCCGTCGTGACCGTTGCCGCGGACCACGCCCGGCAGCCACTTCTCGACCGGGTCGTCGAGGTCGAGCCGGCCCTCGGCCTGGAGCTGGAGGAGGACGGTGGCCACGAAGGTCTTGGTGATCGAGCCGACCCGGTAACGGTCCTGGCCGCCGCGCTCGCCCGCCGTCCCGGTCCAGCCGGTGCGGCCGGACCGAGCCTGGGCCACGGCCCCGGGCACCCCTTCGGCGACCGCCGCGTCGAGGGCCCGCTGGGTGGCGGTGTGGTCGGGCTTCTTCGGCGCGGTGGCTGCGACGGCGGGCGCGGCGAGCGCACCGGCGGTGAGCGCGGCCGCGGCGGTGGCGGCCGTCGCGGCGAGGAGGGTGCGGGCGAGGCGTGCGGTTGTCATGCGGGTCCCCTGTTCATGTACGTGCGTACTGCCGGTGTACTGCGGTCGCGGGAGGGGACTCCGGAGGCGGGGCGGAAGGTTGAGCGGGTCTGGTCCGGTTGAGCGATATTCAGCCGTTCGCCGGATCGGCGAGGCGGGAGCGGCCGACGGGCGGGCGTTCGCGCCACAACTGCAGCCCGATGTCGACGAGTTCGACGCGGTCGAGGTCGGGGACGGAGGCGAGGGGGTGCCAGGCGGCGAGGTCGGTGGAGCCGCCGGTCTCGTTGCGCAGGGAGCCGCCGGTGACCCGGGACTCGTAGATGATCCGCAGGCCCTGGAAGTCGCCGGGGCCGCCGAGCCTGCGCAGCCAGCCGCGCCGGATGGAGTCGATGCCGAGCAGGGCGACCGGCTCGGTCAGATAGCCGGTCTCCTCCTCCACCTCGCGTACGACGGTCTCCACCGGCTCCTCGCCGTGGTCCATCCCGCCACCGGGCAGCGTCCACCGCTTGGCGCCGGCGCGGTCCACCCAGCGGGCGAGGAGCACCTCGTCGTCACGGACACACACGGCGTAGGCCGCCACCCTCAACTCCTGTTTCATGGAGTGAGGTTAGAACCAGTACGTGGGGTACGTCCGCCCCGTCGCGCGGGCGCCCGCGAGGCCGACGGCGACGAGCAGCACGCTGGCGAGGGCGAGCAGTGCGAGGAAGGTCCAGAACGGCGGATTCTGGAGGGTGACGATCACGGCCGTGGCGGCGGCGGGCGAGTGCGGGGTGCGGGCCGCCATCATGACGCCGAGCGCGAGGCCGCCGGCGAGTGCGGCGCCCCAGAGGGACGGCCCTGTGAACAGGAGGACTGCGAAGCCGGTGAGCGCGGAGAGGAGCTGGCCGCCGACGACCGAGCGGGGCTGGGCCAGCGGCAGGTCGGGCGCGCCCGCCACCAGCGCCATGCTGGCCGCCAGGGGCGGGATCAGGAGCGGCTGATGGAGGGCGGTGCCCACGGCGACCAGCGCGAGCAGCGCGGTGACGCTCACGGTGGTCGCGAGGGCCACGGTCCTGGGGTGCGGTCGGGCGGGTGGAGTGGCGGGCGGGGTGGCTGTCGTCATGCGGGGTCCAGGGGCGGGTTGGCGGGTGAGAAGTCGGGGTCCGACCAGCGCAGGGGGCTCGCGGACGGGGACTCCACGATCCGTTCGATCAGGAGGCGAGTGGTGCGGTCGCCGTCCTGGCCGTACGCGGTGTGTGCCGTGCCGGACAGCTGGAGCGTGGTGCCGGTCCGCCAGTCGAGGAAGAGCAGGCCCGCGCGGCTGTCGGCCTCCAGGTTGCCGAGGGTCAGGAACATCGCGTTGCCGGGGTAGTCCCGCCAGCTCAGTTCGGTGGGCGACTCGACCGTCACGAAGCCGGGGAAGCCGCCGCGGTGGCTCGCGTCCATGCCGTCGGGGGCGGTGGTCGCGATGAAGAAGGTGTCGGCGGCCCGGACGAAGTCCGCCTGGGCCTCGGTGAGCGCGGTGCCGTGGCGCGGGGCGCCGGGCGGGGTGGTGAGGTCGGGCGCGTACAGCTCGCGCTTCTGGATGTACTTCGGGCAGTTGGAGAAGACCTGCTCCGCCTCGACGGTGAAGCCGCGGGCGCTGGGGCGGGCGATGCCGTTGAGGCGCATGCGGCGGCGGGTGCGGGGGTCGAGGGCGATCGTCCCGACGGGGTCGGGGCCCGGGCCGGGCGGCGGGGCCGCCACGGAGATCGTGTGCGGGCCGGTCGCCCGGGCGAAGCCGGGGGTGCCGGTCAGGAGCGAGCTCCAGACCTGGCCGTCGCCGTCGGCCGCGGCGAGCACCAGCATGGGCTGGAGCTCTAGGAACGCGGCGGCGATGGGGCGGATGCCGTTGGTGATGGAGCGGCCTACGTGGGCGGCGATGTCGGCGACGCCGACGCGTTCCTGGATCGCGCGGGAGCCTGCGTTGTAGGCGTCCATGGCATGAGCCTTTCGTGCGCGGGGCCGTCGTCTACGAAGCCGTCTAGAAGAAGCCGCAGGTCGGGGCGCCCTCCGTCGGGGCATGTGTGTCCTCGCCGCCCGTGGGGGCGAAGATTTCGAGGCGGGTGCCGTCCGGGTCGTGGAAGAAGATGCCGCCCGAGGCGCCGCCCTCGGAGTGGGGGACCACGCCCTCGTACGCGAAGTCCGTGCCGCGCGCCTTCAGGGCCTCCTCCGCCGCCTTGACCGCCTCGATCGACTCGGCCTCCCAGGCGAGGTGGTGCAGGCCCGCGCGGCCGGAGTCGTACGCCCCCTCCGCCTGCTGCCAGAGCGTGAGGACGAGCTGTCCGGCCTGGCCCAGGAACGCGTACCGGCGGCCCTCCTCCTTGCCCTCGCCGAGGACCTCGAAGCCCAGTACGTCCCCGTAGAACCCGAGCGAACGCTCCAGGTCCGTGACGTTGAGCCCCACGTGGTTGGTCTTCAGCGTTCCGATCGCCGCCACGGCGATTCCCCTCTCATCGGACGAGCTAACCATTGATGATTACTTTAGAGGTTAGGGCGCGGTCGTGCAACCGGTCACGTAATCTTGAGGGGTTAGTTCAGCGAGGAGGGTGCCCGTCATGACCGTTTCCGATCCGCGGCCCCTGGTCGGCGAGCCCGTCTCGCTCGATCTGCTCAACACCCGCTGGATGATGGACGGCGTACGCCAGGACCTGCTCACCGACACCGACGGCCTCGCCGTCTGGCTCGGTGCCAACGGGCTCGACGCGCGCTTCACCGCCGACGCGACCACCCTCCGCCACACGCTCACCGCCCGCGAGGCCCTTTCCGGCCTGGTCGACCGGCCCGGCGACCCCGACGCCGTCGCCCGCATCGACGCCGTCCTCGGGCACGGCCGCATCCGCGCCACGCTCACGGCCGAGGGGCCGGGCGAGCTGCCGGAGTTCGCGGACCACGCGTGGGGCCCGGGGTGGACCGCCGCCCGCGACTACCTCACCCTTCTCCGCACCGCGCCCGACCGCATCCGGTCCTGCGCCCACGAGGCGTGCATCCTGCACTTCTTCGACACCTCGCGGAACGGCACCCGGCGCTGGTGCTCGATGGCGATCTGCGGCAACCGGGCCAAGGCCTCCCGCCACTACGCCCGTACAAAGGAGAACTAACCGGCGGTAAGCGGGAGTCGGCTCGTCCTGTTTGACGGTGATACGTCCTCTGTGGCGGATCGCGCCCGGTGGCGGATGTGCGCCATGACCACATCCCGCCGTTTCCAACTCTCCACAAACCCCTGTCACTTGCGAAAGGCTGAGCGGTCATCCGGTACCGGAATCCGGACCCTCTTCTTTCACAAACAGGGATGTAAATGACCACCCCCGAAACTCAGAGCTCCATATCCGGGCGCTCGACCTCCGGGCACAGACGCGCAGCCCGGATCGCCGCCGCCGCGGGACTCGTCACCGCGCTCATCGCGGCCGGCGCCGCGCCGGTCCTGGCCGTCGACGCGCCGGCCACCACTCCCCCGGTCAAGTCCGCCGGATCCGGCGACAAGCTGGGCCCGACCGACGCCCAGCGCCTCAGCGAGGCCGAGGCGACCGGCGAGAAGAACGTCACGATCCTCGTGGCGACCGCCCCCGGCTCCACCGAGCAGGTCGCGGGCCAGCTCGACGCCGTCCAGGGCGCCTCGGTCGGCCGGCAGGACGACAAGCTCGGCTACGTCCGCGCCACGATCCCGACCGCCAAGGCCGAGGCCGCCATCAAGGCGGCCACCAAGCTCTCCACGGTCCAGGCGATCGACCTCCAGGCCGAGATCCCGCTGGACGACCCGACCCCCGACGCCGGCACCGCCGGCGCCGTCGAGGGCACCACGGTCGCCAAGACGTACCCGGCGCCGGGCAAGAAGACGCCGGCGAAGAACCCGTACAACCCGTCGCACGAGACGGGCGCCGTCGACTTCGTCGAGGACCACCCCAAGGCCGACGGCCGGGGTGTCACCATCGGCATCCTCGACTCCGGTGTGGACCTCAACCACCCGGCGCTGCAGAAGACCACCACCGGCGAGCGCAAGATCGTCGACTGGGTCACCGCCACCGACCCGCTGACCGAGGGCGACGGCACCTGGCGTGCCCAGATCACCCCGGTCGCTGGCCCGGTCTTCACCGCCTCCTCGCAGTCCTGGAAGGCGCCCGCGGGCTCCTACCAGTTCAGCCGCTTCAACGAGGCGGTCACCGCGGGCGGCGACCCGGCCGGTGACATCAACCGCGACGGCGACACGGCCGACCTCTTCGGCCTGCTGTACGACCCGGCCACCGGCACCGTCCGCGTGGACACCGACCAGAACAACGACTTCACGGACAACGCGCCGATGAAGCCGTACAAGGACGGGAACCAGGTCGGCTACTTCGGCACCGACAACCCGGCCACCGAGGTCGTCGAGAAGACGCCGTTCGTCGTCGAGATCCGCAAGGACGTCGCGATGGACCCGCTCGGCGGGACCTGGGTCGGCAAGAAGGCCGACTTCGTCAACATCGGCGTCGTCGAGTCCTCCCACGGCACGCACGTCGCCGGCATCACCGCCGCCAACAGCCTCTTCGGCGGCAAGATGAACGGCGCGGCGCCCGGCGCGAAGATCGTCTCCTCGCGCGCGTGCACCTGGACCGGCGGCTGCACCAACACCGCCCTCACCGAGGGCATGACGGACCTCGTCGTCAACCGCGGCGTCGACATCGTCAACATGTCGATCGGCGGCCTGCCAGCGCAGAACGACGGCGACAACGTCCGCGCCCGTCTCTACACCCGGCTGATCGACCAGTACGGCGTGCAGCTGATCATCTCGGCCGGCAACAGCGGCCCGGGCATCAACACGATCGGCGACCCCGGCCTGGCCGACAAGGTCGTCTCGGTCGGCGCGGCGATCTCCAAGTCGACCTGGGCCGCCAACTACGGCTCGGCCGTCTCCAAGTCGTACGCGATGTTCCCCTTCTCCTCGCGCGGTCCGCGTGAGGACGGCGGCTTCACCCCGACCATCACCGGTCCGGGTTCGTCCGTGAACACCATCCCGACCTGGCAGGCGGGCTCCGGCGTTCCGGAGTCCGGCTACCCGCTGCCGGCCGGTTACGGGATGCTCAACGGCACCTCGATGTCCTCCCCGCAGGTCGCGGGCGCGAGCGCGCTGCTGCTCTCGGCCGCGAAGCAGAAGCGGATCGAGGTCGACCCGCTGACCCTGCGCACCGCGCTCACCTCGACCGCCCAGCGGATCCCCGGTGTCGCGGCGCACGAGCAGGGCTCGGGCCTCATCGACATCAACGAGGCCTGGGAGTCGATCAAGGACGGCGCGACCGCCCACGACTACAAGGTCCAGGCCCCGGTCGACACCGCGATCTTCCCGGCCCCGCACACCGGCACCGGTGTGTACGACCGTGAGGGCGGCCTCAAGGTCGGCCAGAAGAAGGTCTACGACGTCACCATCACGCGCACGAACGGCCCGAACCGGCCGATCGAGCACGAGCTGGACCTGAAGTACAACGACGGCACCTTCCGGATCCTCGGCGACGACGAGATCGACCTGCCGCTGAACCAGCCGGTGACCGTCAAGATCCAGGCGAAGCCCACCTCCGCCGGTGTGCACAGCGTGATCCTGGAGGCCGACGACGACCGCACCGAGGGCGTCGACAAGCAGATCCTCGCCACCTCGGTCGTCGCGTCCGACCTGGCCGCGCCCGGCTTCGGCTTCTCCGGGACCGGCTCGGTCCAGCGCAACGCTCACAAGTCGTACTTCGTGACCGTTCCGGAGGGCGCCAAGACCCTTGAGGTCGCCCTCGGCGGTCTGAAGGAGAAGAGCCAGACCCGGTTCATCTCGATCCACCCGTACGGTGTGGCCTTCGAGTCGACCGCGTCCAACGTGTGCTACCCGCACTACAACCCGGGCAACGGCTGCCGCGCGGACCTGCGTTCGTACGCCAACCCGACGCCGGGCGTCTGGGAGATCGAGGTCGAGGCGCGCCGCACCTCGCCCGACCTGGACAACCCGTACAAGCTGGACGTCTCGGTGCTCGGCGCCGAGTTCGACCCGGCCACGCAGACCGTCGCCGAGGCGAAGGTCGGCACGCCGGCCGCCGTCGAGTGGACGGTCACCAACAAGTTCGCCGGCATCGAGGGCAAGCTGAAGGGCGGCCCGCTGGGCTCGCTCAAGGCCGAGACGCCGACGATCAAGCACCACGAGCAGCAGATCAAGACCGTCACCATCGGTGAAGGTGTCGACCGGCTCGACGTGGCGATCGGCAACACCTCGGACAAGGCCGCCGACCTGGACCTGACGGTCCTGCGCGACGGTGTCCAGGTGGGCCAGGCCGCGGACGGCGACTCGGAGGAGGCCGTCTCGCTCGTCAAGCCGGCCGCCGGCACCTACACGATCGTGATCGACGGCTACTCGGTGCAGGCCGAGGGCGGCACGACCTTCGACTACAAGGACGTGTACTACTCGGCAGCGCTCGGCAGCGTGCAGGTCGACGCCGCCAAGAGCTACCCGCTGGCCAACGGCGCGAGCGCCAAGGTCGGTGCCGAGGTGGTCGTCGCCGGTGCCGCGCCCGAGGGCCGGCAGTTCTTCGGCGAGGTCCAGCTGGTGAACGCGCGCGGCACGGTCGCGGGCGCCGGCAGCGTCGTGATCGGCAAGGTCACCCCGTAACACCGCGGTACGCGTGACATACGCGTGAGGGGCGGGCGCCGGAACCGGTGCCCGCCCCTTCTCCGTCTCCGCGTACGTTCCCGGATCCGTCCCGATCCTCGGACAATGGATTGGACAAGGCGGGCCGGGACATACGCATCATGGACGGCAGCAGCCTGCACAAACGTACGGAGGAGTCCCCGTGAAGGTCGGAATCGTCGGAGCCACCGGTCAGGTCGGCACAGTCATGCGCAAGATCCTGGCCGAGCGGAAGTTCCCAATCGACGAGCTGCGGCTCTTCGCCTCCGCCCGCTCCGCCGGCACCGTCCTCGACGGGGTCACGGTCGAGGACGCCTCCACCGCCGACTACACGGGCCTGGACATCGTCCTGTTCTCCGCCGGCGGCGCGACCTCCAAGGCCCTCGCCGAGAAGGTCGCCTCCCAGGGCGCGGTCGTGATCGACAACTCCTCCGCGTGGCGCCGCGACCCCGAGGTCCCCCTGGTGGTCTCCGAGGTCAACCCGCACGCGATCAAGGACCGCCCCAAGGGCATCATCGCCAACCCGAACTGCACCACGATGGCCGCGATGCCGGTCCTCAAGCCGCTCCACCAGGAGGCCGGCCTGACCGCGCTGATCGCCACGACCTACCAGGCCGTCTCCGGCTCCGGTGTCGCGGGCGTCGCGGAGCTGCGCACCCAGGCGTGCGCCGTGGCCGAGAACGCCGACCAGCTGGCGTTCGACGGCGAGGCCGTGGAGTTCCCCGAGCCGGCCGTCTACAAGCGCCCGATCGCCTTCAACGTCGTCCCGCTGGCCGGCTCGATCGTCGACGACGGCAGCTTCGAGACCGACGAGGAGCAGAAGCTCCGCAACGAGTCCCGCAAGATCCTGGAGATCCCCGAGCTGAAGGTCTCCGGCACCTGCGTGCGCGTCCCGGTCTTCTCCGGCCACTCGCTCCAGGTCAACGTCCGCTTCGAGCGTCCGATCAGCGTCGAGCGCGCGTACGAGCTGCTCAAGGACGCCGAGGGCGTCGAGCTCTCCGAGATCCCGACCCCGCTCCAGGCGGCCGGCAAGGACGCCTCGTACGTGGGCCGCATCCGCGTGGACGAGACCGTCGACAACGGTCTGGCGCTCTTCCTGTCCAACGACAACCTGCGCAAGGGCGCCGCGCTGAACGCGGTGCAGATCGCGGAGCTGGTCGCGGCGGAGCTGAAGGGCTGACGCCGATCCGTACCCGAGGGGCGGCCGTCCGGGAGGGCGGCCGCCCCTTCGGCGTCCCGTGGCCCCCGTGGCCCGGCCGGTCGGTCACGGCCCGGCAGAATTCGGACAACGCGTTCGAAGCCGGGCCGGTGGGTGACAGGATCCGAGCATGACCCAGTTACCGAAGGGCGCCCACCTCCCGGTGCCCGCCCAGGCGCTCCAGGTCGCCGTCGCCTGGCGGGCCGTCGCCGGCGGGCCCGACGTGGACGTCTCCGCGCTGCTGCTCGACGGCAGCGGGCGGGTGCGCGGGGACGGGGACCTCGTCTTCTACAACCACGTCGAGCACCCCTCCGGCACGGTACGGCACCTGGGGAAGTCGGCGCCGTGCGCGCCCGGCGGCGCCGCGGCGGACTGGCTGTGGCTGGACCTCGCGCGCGTGGAGCCCGCGATCGGCCGGATCGTGATCGCCGCCTCCACCGACGGCGGGACGTTCGGGCAGCTGCCCGGTCTGGACGTCCGGGTCACGGACCTCTCCGGCGCGCCCCTGGCGTACTTCGCGCTCGGGGAGGCGGCGGGCGAGACGGCGTTCGTCTTCGGCGAGTTCCTCCGGTGGGAGGGCGGCTGGCTGTTCCGCGCGGTGGGTCAGGGGTACGCCGCCGGTCTCGCCGGGCTCGCGACGGACTTTGGCATCGTTGTCGAACCACCCCCGGCCCCGATCCCGGGCCCGGGCTACGTCCCGCCGGTTCCGGGGCCGGGACCGGCATACGGCAGCCCCGTACAAGGCACGGTGTACGGCTCCCCTGCCCCGCTCGTCCCGGCCCCCGCGTACGGCTCCCCGGCCCCGGTCCCGGCGTACGCCGCAGCCGTCGCCCCCGCCGCCCCCTTCGGCGACCCCCTCTTCTCCTCCTTCCGGCCCTCGACCCACCAGGGCCGGGGGAAGGAGACCGTGCGCTGCGATCCCGCGCTCCCGCCGGGCTGGGTGCTCCTGGAGATCGAGTCGAACCACTCGATCTCCACCACCATCGAGTCCTGCGACTCCCGCGGCCGCGCCGAGGGCTTCCTGCTCATGGCGTACGAGGACGAGGTCCGCGCCCGTACCGTCGCCGTCGTCCCGCCTGACCGGCCGCTGACGCTGCGGGTCGACGCGGACACCCCGTGGACGCTGCGGGTCCTCCCCCTCAGCCACGCGCGCCGCTTCGACAGCCACATCGAGGGCCACGCCCACGACCTCGTCGTCTACGAGGGACCGCCCGCGGTCCTCGACTTCCTGCACCGCGGCCAGGCCAACTTCACCGTCCACCGGCACACCCCGCCCCGGGAGCCCGAGTACGACGCGGAGGACCAGGAGCTGCTGGTCGACGAGGTCGGCGAGGTCCTCGTCAGCGTCCCCGTGCCCGGCCCCGGGCTGCTGCGGATCAGCGGCGACGGCCCTTGGAAATGTGCCGTGCGACGGTGAGCCACGGCGTGGAAGGATGGCCCAAACGTCACGAAACCTAGGAGATGACCGGGTGCCTGGCACAAACCTGACCCGTGAAGAGGCGCAGCAGCGGGCGAAGCTGCTGACCGTGGACGCGTACGAGGTCGACCTCGACCTCTCCGGTGCGCAGGAGGGCGGCACCTACCGGTCCGTCACCACCGTCCGCTTCGATTCCGCCGAGGCCCACGCCGAGACCTTCATCGATCTCGTCGCCCCCGCCGTGCACGAGGTCGTCCTCAACGGCCACGCGCTCGACGTCGCCGCCGTCTTCCGCGACTCGCGGATCGCGCTGGCCCATCTGCAGCAGGGCCCGAACGAGCTGAAGGTCGTCGCGGACTGCGCGTACACGAACACCGGTGAGGGCCTGCACCGCTTCGTCGACCCGGTCGACGACCAGGCGTACCTCTACACCCAGTTCGAGGTGCCGGACGCCCGTCGCGTCTTCGCCTCCTTCGAGCAGCCGGACCTGAAGGCGACCTTCCAGTTCACCGTGAAGGCGCCGAGCGGCTGGACGGTGATCTCCAACTCGCCGACTCCGGAGCCCAAGGGCCCCGATTCGACTGTATGGCACTTCGAGCCCACCCCGCGCATCTCGACGTACATCACGGCGCTCATCGTCGGCCCGTACCACTCGGTGCACTCCACGTACGAGAAGGACGGGCAGACCGTCCCGCTCGGCATCTACTGCCGTCCGTCGCTGGCCGAGTTCCTCGACTCGGACCACATCTTCGACGTCACGCGCCAGGGCTTCGACTGGTTCCAGGAGAAGTTCGCGTACGACTACCCCTTCGCCAAGTACGACCAGCTCTTCGTGCCGGAGTTCAACGCGGGCGCGATGGAGAACGCGGGCGCGGTGACCATCCGCGACCAGTACGTCTTCCGCTCGAAGGTGACGGACGCGGCGTACGAGCGCCGGGCCGAGACGATCCTGCACGAGCTCGCGCACATGTGGTTCGGCGACCTGGTCACCATGGAGTGGTGGAACGACCTGTGGCTGAACGAGTCGTTCGCGACCTTCACCTCGGTCGCCTGCCAGGCCTCCGTGGAGGGCACCCGCTGGCCGAACGCCTGGACCACCTTCGCCAACGCGGAGAAGACCTGGGCGTACCGGCAGGACCAGCTGCCGTCCACGCACCCGATCATGGCCGAGATCAACGATCTCGAGGACGTGCTGGTCAACTTCGACGGCATCACCTACGCCAAGGGCGCCTCGGTGCTCAAGCAGCTGGTGGCGTACGTCGGCCAGGACGAGTTCTTCAAGGGCGTCCAGGCGTACTTCAAGGCGCACGCCTTCGGCAACACGCGCCTGCCCGACCTGCTCGGCGCTCTCGAGGAGACCTCGGGCCGTGACCTGAAGGCCTGGTCGAAGCTGTGGCTGGAGACGGCCGGCATCAACATCCTGCGCCCGGAGATCGAGACCGACGAGAACGGTGTGATCACCTCCTTCGCGGTCAAGCAGGAGGCCCCGGCGCTGCCCGCCGGCGCCAAGGGCGTGTCGACGCTGCGTCCGCACCGGATCGCGATCGGCTTCTACGACCTGGACGCGGCCGGCAAGCTGGTCCGCTCCGACCGGCTCGAGCTGGACATCGAGGCGGCCGAGCTGACCGCCGTACCGCAGCTGGCGGGCAAGCCCCGTCCGGCGGTCGTGCTGCTCAACGACGACGACCTGTCGTACGCCAAGGTCCGCCTCGACGAGGTGTCCCTGAAGAACGTGACCGCGCATCTCGGCGACTTCGCCGAGTCGCTGCCGCGCGCGCTGTGCTGGGCCTCGGCCTGGGACATGACCCGCGACGGCGAGCTGGCCACCCGCGACTACCTGGACCTGGTCCTCTCCGGCATCACCAAGGAGAGCGACATCGGTGTGGTGCAGTCGCTGCAGGGCCAGGTGAAGGCCGCCCTCGACCTGTACGCGGCGCCTCAGTGGCGGGCGACGGGTCTGGCGCGCTGGACGGCGGCGGCGCAGGAGCAGCTGCGGGCGGCGAAGCCGGCGAGCGACCACCAGCTGGCGTGGGCGCGGGCGTTCGCCGCGACCGCGCGGACGGACGCGGACCTGGACGTCCTCGCCGGGCTGCTCGACGGCAGCGTGGTCATCGAGGGCCTGGCCGTGGACACCGAGCTGCGCTGGGCGTTCGTGCACCGGCTCGCGGCGACCGGCCGCTTCGACGAGCCGGAGATCGCGGCCGAGCTGGCGCGGGACAAGACCGCGGCGGGCGAACGGCACGCGGCGACCGCGCGGTCGGCGCGTCCGACGGAGGCCGCCAAGGCCGAGGCGTGGGCGTCGGTCGTGGAGTCCGACAAGCTGGCGAACGCCGTGCAGGAGGCGGTGATCGGCGGCTTCGTCCAGACCGACCAGCGTGAGCTGCTCGCCCCGTACACGGCGAAGTACTTCGCCGCCATCAAGGGCGTCTCGGAGACCCGCAGCCACGAGATGATCCAGCAGATCGTGGTCGGGCTCTACCCGACGCTCCAGGTCTCCCAGGAGACCCTGGACGCGACGGACGCGTGGATCGCGGCGAACAACCCGGCTCCGGCGCTGAAGCGCCTGGTGACGGAGTGCCGGGCGGGCGTCGAGCGCGCCCTGAAGGCGCAGGCGGCGGACGCGGCCGCCGCGTAACAACGGCACAGGTGGAAAAGACGAAGGGGCACCCTCCCCCACGGAGGTGCCCCTTCGTCCGTTTCGAGTCCGCTCGGCGGGCGGGCGTCGGTGCGCGGCCGCCCGCCGGGCGGAGACCTTGGGGCTAGGGGCTCGTCAGCCGCCGAGGGCCGTGTAGCGGGCGCGCAGGTCGGCCGCGCCCTGCTCCGTCAGCGCGCCGTGCAGCCGCATGCGGGCGACACCGCCGTCGGGGAAGGCGTCCAGGCGGACGTGGGTGACGACGGCCTGCGCGGGGAGCTTGAAGCGGTGCAGGGTGTCGGGCTGGAGCTTGGTCCGGGGGATGATCTCGAACCACTCCGCGCTTCCCGAGGGATCGCCGTTGCAGCCCTGGAGCGCGATCCAGCCGGCCGAGTTGCCCTTGAGGTACGCGGTGTCGATCTCGACGGCGCGTACGGCACCCTGGGCGGCGAGCCGGAAGCGGACCCAGTCGTTGGTGCCCCGGACGCGGCGGCGGCGGTTCTCCCAGCCGTCGTCCATCTTGCGGGAGGTGCCGGGCAGGATGATCTGGGTCGGCGAGGAGTAGAACTTGTCCGACGCGTCCTCGTACACGCCTCCGTTGAGTACGGAGATCAGGTCGAGGGTGCCGAGCAGCTCCAGCCACTCCGGGTCCGCGACGACCTCGCCGTGGACGCGGAGGCGTGCGATGCCGCCGTCGGGGTGCTGGCAGACCCGTACGTGGGTGAAGCGGCGCTCGACGTCGATCGCGAAGCCGTTGGCGGCGTGGCCGCGCACGGGGGTCGGCGGGACGAGCTCCTCCCACTTCACGTCGTCGGCGAGGAGCTGATCCGGGCTCGGCGAACCCTCGACGGCGGCGGCCTGGATCGACACCCGCTGCGGGTAGTTGCCGCGGAAGTGGGCGGTGTCGACGATGATGCCGCGGATCACGCCGGCGGCGCCGAGGCGGACGATCGCCCAGTCGTGGTCCTCGGGGGCGGGGAAGACGTTCTCGGCGTCGGCGCCGCGGCGGCGGCGGGTCTCCCAGCCGTCCATGATCTTGCCCTTGTGCCCGAAGTGCTCCGGGTCGAAGACGGCGCGCTCGCGGACGAGGAGGTTCTCGCGCTCGGCGAAGAACTCGTCGTTGGCGGCGACGACACCGGCGCCGAGGCGACGGTCGGCCAGGTCGACGAGCTCGGTGAAGGGGAAGTCACCGGTGCGGTAGTCGGCGTACGGGTCGCCGCCGCCGTAGGGGGCGGCGTCGTTGGCGTGCGGGTCGGCGTTCGCGGCGTTCTCGTCGAGGCTCATGGAACGACTGTGCGCTTCCAGGACGCAGCGGGTCCATCGAATGTTTTCGACAGGTGTATTCAGTTCTACTGAACGGTCTCGCGCTGGACGGCCGCCTGCCGGAGCGCGGCGAGAACCCGGGCCACCGCGGGGCCCTCCTCGGCCCCGCGCCGTACCGCCGCGACGACATGACGGCGCGGCTGGTCGGCGGAGAGGACCCGCATGACGACCCCGCGCTCGCCGCGCCGCTCGGCGGAGGCCATCCGGGGGACGAGCGCGACGCCCATCCCGGCCTCGACCATGGCGAGGATGGCGGTCCAGCCCGAGGCGCTGTGGGCCTGTTCGGGGACGAACCCGGCGGCCTCGCAGGCGGCGGTGGTGATCTCGGACCAGGGTCCGGAGCCGCCGAAGATCCAGTGTTCGGCGGAGAGGTCGGCGAGCCGGAGCCCGGGCGCGTCGGCGAGCGGGTGGTCGGCGGGCAGGGCGACGTCGAGCGGGTCGGCGAGGAGCGGGACGCGGCTGAACTTGGGGTCGCGCGCGGAGGGGGCGTGGGCGGCGAGCGAGAGCGCGAGGTCGACGTCGCCGGTGCCGAGGAGTTCGTACGCCTCCGCCGCCTCGGCCTCGCGGACCTTGACCTGGAGCCCGGGGTGGGCGGCGCGCAGCTGCTGGACGGCGGGGACGACGAGGGCGGGGACGGCCGTGGAGAACGCGGCCACCCGCACCTGCCCGGCCTCGCCGCGCAGATAGCCGTCCAGTTCGGCGTCGGCGCGCTCCAACTGGGCGAAGACGACCTCGGCGTGCCGCAGCACGAGGTGGGCGGCGTCGGTGAGCCTGACCCGCCGCCCCTGCGCCTCCAGGAGCTGCACGCCGAGCTGCTTGGCCAGGTTGGTGAGCTGCTGGGAGACGGCCGAGGGGGTCATGAGCAGCGCCTCCGCGGTCGCGGTGACGGTGCCGCGGTCGCGGAGGGTACGGAGGATCTGGAGCTTCTTGATGTCCCACTCGGTCATGGGGCGCAACCTACCCGGCGCCCCACGGGGATCCGTCACGTCCGGGCCCTGGCCCGGGCGGCCTGGGCGCTCGCAAGGGCGACGCCGCCGAGGATCAGGGCCATGCAGGCGCCGCCCAGGAGGCCGAGTTCCTCGCCGAGGAGGGCGTACGAGAGGAGGGCCACGCAGGCCGGCTGGAGGTAGTAGACGACTCCGGCGCGGGCCGCGCCGATCAGGGCGATGGCCTTGTTCCAGGCGAGGAAGGCGACGGCGGAGGAGAGGACGCCGACGTAGACCAGGGGCCCGACCGTGCCGGCCGTGGGCTCGAAGCCGCCCTGGACGGCGAGGCTGACGCTGTACGCCGGGAGCAGCATCAGGGCGCCGAGCACGAAGGTGGTGAAGAGGAAGGCCAGGCCGCCGAGTTCGGCGGGGCGGCGCCTGAGCAGGGCGCTGTACGAGGCGAAGCTGACCGCCGCCGCCAGCATCCACAGGTCGCCCGCCGTGAGCCGGGTGGGCAGGGCGCCCTCGCCGACCAGGAGCAGGACGCCGGCGCAGGCGATCAGCATGCCGGTCACCCGCCGGGCGCCGAGGCGGGCGCCGCCGAGCCGTTCGTACACCGCCATGAGGACCGGGGACGCGGCCATGATCATGCCCATGTTGCCTGCGGAGGTGGTGAGTCCGGCCTGGTTGACCAGGGTGTTGTAGACGGTGACGCCGAGCAGCGCGGCGAGGGTGACGAAGCCGAGGTGGCGGCGGATCAGCGCGCGCTGCCGCCAGGTCTCGCGGACCGCGAAGGGCGCGACGGCGAGGATCGCCACGATCCAGCGCCAGAAGGCGGCCTGGACGGGCGGGACGGAGTCGTGCAGGGCGCGGGAGGCGACGAAGCTGCCGGACCAGACGACCGTGGCGACGAGCGCGAGGAGGAGTCCGACGCCCGCGCCCCGCGCGAGGTGGCGCGGGGCGGTGGGGTCGGTCCCGGCGGTACGGACGTGGTCCAGGAGCGCCACGGTGATCCTTTCGGTCGGGGTGGCCTCTACCGTCGCATCGAGGAAACCTCCAGGTCCATCGAAAGTTTCCGATCGTTCTGTTCAGTTGAGATGAACGATTTGGTGGTGCCCTTCGGGGTACGGGGGTTCAGCTGGCCGAAGAGGGTGGCGCCGAAGGCGATCGCCATGCCGGCGAGCTGGACCGGGCCGAGCGCCTGACCGAGGGCCACCCAGCCGACGACGGCCGCAGTGATCGGCGACAGCGGGCCGAGGAGGGTCACGGACGAGGCGCTGAGCCGCTCGATCCCGCGGAACCAGAGGAAGTAGGAGATCGCGGTGTTGCCGAGGGCGAGGTAGGCGTAGCCGAGCAGGTTCGTGGAGTCCAGGGCGGGCGGGGCGCCCTCGACGAGGGCGGCGATCGGCAGGATCACCAGGCCGCCGGCGGTCAGCTGCCAGCCGGTGAGCGCGAGCGCGCCCACCCCCTCGGGCCTGCCCCAGCGCTTGGTGAGGACGGTGCCGGCCGACATCGAGACCGCCGAGAGGAGTCCGGCGAGCACGCCGACGAGATCGAGGGCGGCGCCCGCCTTCAGGACGACGAGGCTGACGCCGAAGGCGGCGGCGACGGCGGTGAGCAGGGCCCGTACGGTCGGCCGGTCGCCGAGGAGGAGCGCGGCCAGGCCGACCACGAAGAGCGGGCCGACGGAGCCGACGACCGCCGCGACGCCGCCGGGCAGCCGGTACGCGGCGAGGAAGAGGAGCGGGAAGAAGGCGCCGATGTTGAGCGCCCCGAGGACCGCCGCCTTCCACCACCAGGCCCCCCGCGGCAGCTTGCGGGTGACGGCGAGGAGCAGGAGCCCGGCGGGCAGGGCGCGCATGAGGCCGGTGAAGAGAGGCCGGTCGGGCGGCAGGAACTCGGTGGTGACGAAGTAGGTGGAGCCCCAGGAGATCGGGGCGAGCGCGGTCAGGGCGACGACGGCGGCCTTGCGGGACATGACGGGTCCCCCCTTGTCGGAGCGATTGGTGAGCCACTTGCCAGTAAGTAGCTTAGCAATAAGCTACTTACTGGCAAGTGGCTTCCTCGTGAGATGCTTTCGGGCATGGACCGCACAGAACCCGCGACGCACGACGCCGTCGATGCCATCACCGACCAGTGGGCGGTCGTCCGCCCCGACCTGGACACGCTTCCGATGGCCGTCTTCGGGCGGATCTACCGGCTGGCCGGGGCGATGCGCGGCCGGGTCGACAAGGCGTACTCCCCCTACGGGGGCATGTCGCTCGGGGAGTTCGACGTCCTGGCGACCCTGCGCCGCTCGGGAGCGCCCTACACCCTCTCGCCGCGCGAGCTCACCGCCACGCTGATGATCACCACGGGCGGGATGACGGGCCGGCTCGACAAGCTGGAGAAGGCGGGCCTGCTCAGCCGCAGCCCCGATCCGAACGACCGGCGCGGGCTGCGGGTGACGCTCAGCGAGCGCGGGATGGAGCTGGTGGACCAGGCCGTCGGCGCCGGTCTCGCGCAGCAGCGGGAGGCGCTGGAGACCGCGCTCACGCCCGAGGAGGCGGAGCAGCTGGCGGGGCTGCTGCGCAAGCTCCTGGCGACGACGGTGGCCTGAGCCTGGGCGGAGGCCCCAAGCCCGCGCGTACACGCGAGGGCGCCGCGCCGGTACTCATGTACCGGCGCGGCGCCCTCGAAGAGCTATGAGGTCTTCAGGCCTTCTTGGGCCTGTCGGACTTGTCGAGCACCATCACGAGACCGGCGATCACCAGGAACAGCACGATCGGCGCGGCCACGAACAGGCCGACGGTCTCCACGACACTCAGCTTGGGGGCCGGGTCGTCACCGTCGTCGCGGGTCAGCGCGAGCGCGGGAGACGACATGAGCAGCATCATCAGCGTCGTACCGGCCGCGACAGCACCGGCGCGCAGGGCGTTCTTCTTGTCCACGGTGCAAACGTAGCGAACAGCTAAACGGGGCGCGCGTCCGGGGGTGCCGTACGGGACCCGGCGAGGGGGGCGAAGACCTCGAACAGGCGGTGTGCCCGGGGCGAGGCGGCCAGCTCCTCCAGGGTCATCGGCTGCCCCTCCGGGCCCGCCACCGGCAGCCGCCAGTTGGGGTACTGGTCCCAGGTCCCGGGCAGGTTCTGGGGCCGCCGGTCCCCCACCGCGTCGGGCAGCCACACCCCGACCATGGCGGCCGGTGTCCGCAGCAGGAACCGGTGGACGGCCCTGACCTCGGCCTCCTCGTCGCCCGGGCCTTCCGGGAGCAGTCCGAGCCGCTCCAGGCACGTCAGCCACTCGCCGGCCTCCGCCGCGTCCCTTGCGCGCTCGTGTCCCAGGTCGCCGGTGAGCAGCCCGAGCCGGTGGCGCAGGTCGACGTGGTCGCCGGAGAGCCGCGCGGCGGTGGAGGGCAGGTCGTGCGTGGTGGCCGTGGCCACGCAGTCGGTGCGCCACTCCTCGGGGGCCAGCGGGCGGCCCGTGCCCGACCAGTCCCGTTCGAACCAGAGCACGGAGGTGCCGAGCACCCCGCGCCGCGCGAGCCCGTCGCGCACCCCCGGCTCGACGGTGCCCAGGTCCTCGCCGATGACGACCGCGCCGGCGCGGTGGGCCTCCAGGGCGAGGACCGCGAGCATCGCCTCGGAGTCGTAGCGGACGTAGGTGCCTTCGGTGGGTTCGCGGCCCTCGGGGACCCACCAGAGCCGGAACAGGCCCATGACGTGGTCGATCCGCAGCGCGCCAGCGTGACGAAGCAGCTCCCGCAGGAGACCTCGGTACGGGGCGTGGCCGGAGGCGGCGAGGGTGTCGGGGCGCCACGGTGGCAGACCCCAGTCCTGGCCGCGGGAGTTGAAGGCGTCGGGCGGGGCGCCGACCGACATGCCGGCGGCGAACGCGTCCTGGAGCGCCCAGGTGTCGGAGCCGTCGGGATGGACGCCGACCGCGAGGTCGTGGACGATCCCGACCGCCATCCCGGCCTCCCGCGCGGCCGTGCTCGCGGCGGCCAGCTGGCGGTCCGTCAGCCAGGCGAGCCGGCAGTGGAAGTCGACCCGGGCCGTCAGCTCGCCGTCGGCGCGGACGGCCGCGGCGGCCGCGCGCGGATCGCGCAGCTCCTGTGGCCAGGACCGCCAGTGGTGGCCGTGCCGCTCGGCGAGGGCCTGGTAGGTGGCGTGGTCCTCCAGGGCGCGGCCCCGCTCGGCGAGGAAGTCGCGGTACTCGGCGCGCCGGCCGGGGCCGAGCTCCACCGTCGCCACGAGCTCAAGGGCGCGCCGCTTGAGCTCCCACACCGCGTCCCGGTCGATCAACGCGCCCTTGCGCAGCACGCGTTCGCGCAGCTCGGCGGCGTCGGCGAGGATCGCGTCCAGGCGGTCGCGGTACTCCGGGCCGACGAAGTCGTACTCCGGGACGTCCTCGATCCGCAGATGGACGGGGTCGGGGAAGCGGCGGGAGGACGGGCGGTACGGGGACGGGTCGGTGGGCGCCCCGGGCACGCCCGCGTGGAGCGGGTTGACCTGGACGAAGCCGGCGCCGTGCGTCCGGCCCGCCCAGGTGGCGAGTTCGCGCAGGTCGCCGAGGTCGCCCATGCCCCAGGAGCGCGCGGAGAGCACCGAGTACAGCTGGGCGAGCAGCCCGAAGACCCGCCCTTCGGGCCGGTCCACGCGCGCGGGGGCGACGATCAGCGTGCCGGTGTCGCTCCGGCCGTCGGGGGCCAGTGCCTCGATCCGGTGGACGCCGAGCGGCAGGCCGCCCCAGTCGGCGCCCTCGACTCCCTCAGCGCCCTCGACGCCCTCCACGACCTCAGCGCCCTCCAGGACCTCGCCCGACTCGGTGGTCACGCGGAGCCGGGTGCCGGGCGGCAGGCCCTCTGGGGGCCGCGCGGGGCCGTCCTGCCAGCGGACCAGCGTCGGCGGGAGCAACCGGGCCTCCTCGGCCCGCCGCGCGGCCTCCAGGGCGGCGGCGACGGCCTCGGGCGTACCGGCGTCGACGTCGAGGGCGGCGAGCACGGCCACGACCGTGGCGTCGGGCACCTGGACGGTGACGCCCTCGGACGGCTCGTACGCGGTGGCGACGCCGTGGAGGGCGGCGAGGCGGGCCAGGGTCACTTCACACTCCAGAGGTCTGGGTCGGTGGTGGACCTCGCCTGCGGCCCGGCGCGGCCCGGCGGTCACATGCCGGAGGACTCCGTGCCGCCCGAGGTCCAGGGGGCGGTGGGTTCGCTGGTGAGCGGGGCCGCCGGGGTCAGGGGCGGTTCGCTGGTGAGGGGGGCCGCGTCCGCGAGCGGCGGCTCGCTGGTCAGCGGCGCCTGGTCGGCGAGGGGCGGCTCGCTGGTGAGCGGGCCCTGTTTCGGTACGGGTATCTCGGTGAAGTGGGGGGTGGTCACGGTCACGGGGGTACTCCCGGCTTCGTCTCGACAGGTGGAACGACCAAGCCCTACCCACCGCACCCCGTTTTACCGGCGGAAGTCGGCGCGGCGGTGCCACCTCGCCGAAAGCCGGGCGGGCAAACCGGGCACATCGGCCACGCACGTTGACACCCCGCCGGACGGGTGGTGGGGTCGTGACCTACTCGTGACCAACGGGGGAGCAGAGAGGAGTTCGGCGTGCACCTCGGGCGCAGGAAGCGGACGGCAACGGCCGTGGCCGCCGCCGTGATCGGCGGGCTCCTCGGCGGCGGCGTCCCCGGGGCGGCCCAGGCCGTCCCGGTCTCCCCCGTCACCACCCCCGACGTACCTCAGAGTCCGGCCGAGCCTGCCGTGTGGCCGCGCCCGCAGTCCCTGCGGGAGGCGGGTCCCGCCGTGCGGCTCGGCGGCGAGGTGACGCTGCTCGTCGACCCCGACGCCGACCCGTACGCGGTCGCCGCGCTGCGCGAGGTGCTGCGGACGGCGGGCGTACGGACCGTCCACACGACCCTGCCGGGCGGCGGCCCTGTGCTCCGTGTGGGCCCCACGGCCTCCCAGGAGGCCCTGCGGGCGCTGCGCGTGGCCGAGCGGGGCGATCTGCCGCGCGGCGGCTACCGGCTCGCGACGGGCCCGGTGGGCGGCCGGGACACCGTCGCCCTGGACGGCGTCGGCCCGGACGGGCTCTTCCACGGCGTCCAGACGCTCCGTCAGCTGATCGAGGGTCACGCCGAAGGTCAGGTCGAAGGTCAGGTCGGAGGTCAGGTCGATGGTCAGGACGCCGAGAGTCATGCCGAGGGTCAGGACGCCGGCGAGCGGCTGATCCCCGGAGTCGTCGTCCGCGACTGGCCCGCCACCGCCGTGCGCGGCCTCACCGAGGGTTTCTTCGGCCGCCCCTGGAGCCACGAACAGCGGCTCGCCCAGCTCGACTTCATGGGCCGCACCAAGCAGAACCGGTACCTCTACGCGCCCGGCGACGACCCGTACCGCCAGACCCAGTGGCGCGACCCCTACCCGGCCGAACAGCGCGCCGAGTTCCGCGCGCTCGCCGAACGGGCCCGCGCCAACCACGTGACCCTCGCCTGGGCCGTGGCGCCCGCGCAGTCCATGTGCCTGGCGTCGGACGCCGACGTGAAGGCGCTGACCCGCAAGGTCGACGCGATGTGGGCGCTGGGGGTGCGCTCCTTCCAGCTCCAGTTCCAGGACGTCAGCTACAGCGAGTGGCACTGCTCCAAGGACCGGGAGACCTTCGGGCGCGGGCCCGAGGCGGGCGCGACCGCCCACGCGCGCGTGGCGAACGCGGTCGCCCGGCACCTGGCCGAGCGGTACCCGGGCGCGGAGCCGCTCACGCTGATGCCGACGGAGTACTACCAGGACGGGGCGACCGCGTACCGCACGGCGCTCGCCGCCGGCCTCGACACCGGGGTGCAGGTCGCCTGGACCGGCGTGGGCGCCGTACCGCGCGCCATCACCGGGCGCGACCTGGCCGGCGCCCGCGACGCGCTGCGCAGGCCGCTGGTCACGATGGACAACTACCCGGTCAACGACTACGCCCAGGACCGGCTCTTCCTCGGCCCTTCCCAGGGCCGCGAGCCGGCCGTGGCGGCCGGTTCGGCCGCGTTCCTCGCCAACGCCATGGAGCAGCCGGCGGCTTCCCGCATCCCGCTCTTCACCGCCGCCGACTACGCCTGGAACCCGAAGGGCTACCGGCCCCAGGAGTCCTGGCGGGCCGCCGTCGACGAGTTGGCGGGACCGAACCCGGCCGCCCGCGAGGCGCTGCGGGCCCTGGCCGGCAACGACGCCTCCTCGCTGCTCGACCCGGCGGGCGAGTCGGCGTACCTGAAGCCGCTGATGACCGCGTTCTGGAACACCCGTACGTCCCAGGACCGGGCGGTACGGGAGAAGGCGGCGCGCGAGCTGCGGGCGGCGTTCACCGTGATGCGGGAGGCCCCGCGGCGGCTCGCCGCGACCGCCGACGGCACCCTGGACGACGAGGTCGGGCCCTGGCTGGAGCAGCTCTCGCGCTACGGCCTCGCGGGCGAGACGGCGGTCGACATGCTGCTCGCCCAGGGCAGCGGCGACGGCGCGGCCGCCTGGCAGGCCCAGCTCCGCCTCGAGCCGCTGCGCGAGGCGGCGCGGGCGAGCGGGGCGACCGTCGGAACGGGCGTCCTCGACCCCTTCCTCACGCGCGCGGTGACGGAGGCCGCGGCCTGGACGGGCGCCGACCGCGAGCGCACGACCGGGCGTCCTGCGGACGTGGCCGTCGAGCCGGACGCGTACACCCTCCGCCTCGACCGCTCACGGCCCGTGGACGCGGTGACCGTGATGACGGAGCCCGGTTCGGGGGACTCCGCGCGCGTGGAGGCGTACGTCCACGGCGAGGGCTGGCGGGCGCTCGGCCCGGTCTCCCCGACCGGCTGGACGCAGACGGACATGAAGGGGCTGCGCGCGGAGGCCGTCCGGGTCGTGTGGGACGGCGCGACCGGACCGGTCGCCCCGAAGGTGCGTTCCCTGGTGCCGTGGTTCGCGGACGAGCCGCGCGCCGAGCTGGAGCTGGCCCGGTCCGCGACGGACGCCGAGATCGGCGGGCCCGCGCAGCGGGTCGACGTCCGGCTCGTGGGCCGGTCCACCGACGAGGTGCGCGGGGCGCTGACGGCGCGGGCGCCGAAGGGCATCCAGGTACGGATGCCCGCGGAGGCCCGGATTCCGCGTGGCACGCGCGCGACGGTGCCGCTCCAGGTGTCGGTCGCCCCGGACGTGCCCGTGGGCGAGTACCGGGTGCCGGTCTCCTTCGCGGGCGAGGAGCGGGTCCTGACGGTCCGCGCGTTCCCGCGCACGGCGGGCCCGGACCTGGCGCGCACGGCGACGGCCGCGTCCTCCGGTGACGAGACCCCCGACTTCCCGGCGGTCTCGGCCCTGGACGGCGATCCGGCCACCCGCTGGTCCTCCCCTGCGGAGGACGGCGCCTGGTGGCAGCTGGAGCTGGCGGACCCGGCCCGGATAGGGCAGGTGGTCCTGCACTGGCAGGACGCGTACGCCTCCCGCTACCGCATCCAGGTCTCCCCCGACGGCCGCACCTGGCGCACGGCGGCCACCGTCGCCGACGGGCGGGGCGGCCGCGAGAGCGTCCGCATGGACGCGGCGGACACCCGCTTCCTGCGGGTCCAGGGCGACACGCGCGCGACGAAGTACGGCTACTCGCTCTGGTCGGTGGAGACGTACGCGGTGGCCCCTCCGGCCACCCCCAAGGCACCCGAGACGCCCGAGACACCCACGGTGCCTGGGATCCCCGAGACGCCGGAGCAGCCCGAGCAGCCGCGGTAGAGCCGAGCCGGGGGCGCCCCGGCGCGGCGCCCCCGGCTCTGGACGGCGTACGGACGACGAAGGCCCGGCTCAACCCGCCTTCACGGCCCCCGTGGGGGCGATGGAGACGGCGTCGATCCGGGCCATCACGTCGTCGGCGCCGTACGGCTGCAAGTACGGCAGCCAGCGTGGGTCCCGATGTCCGGTCCCGATGATCCGCCAGGCCAGGCCGCTGGGCGGCGCGGGCTGATGGCGCAGCCGCCAGCCCAGGTCGTGCAGGTGCCGGTCGGCCTTGACGTGGTTGCAGCGGCGGCAGGCCGCCACGACGTTCTCCCAGGCGTGCGTGCCCCCGCGGCTGCGCGGAATGACGTGGTCGACGCTGGTTGCGACGCCACCGCAGTACATGCAACGCCCGCCGTCACGGGCGAAGAGGGCTCTGCGGGTCAGAGGAACGGGCCCCCGGTAGGGGACCCGCACGAACCGCTTCAGCCGGACCACACTCGGTGCGGGGATGACGCGGGTCTCGCTGTGCAGGAAGGCGCCGGACTCCTCGAGGCAGAGTGCCTTGTTCTCGAGGACGAGGACGAGCGCGCGGCGGAGCGGTACGACGCCGAGGGGCTCGTACGACGCGTTGAGGACCAGGACATGCGGCACGGATGCCTCCTAATACGCCGGCGGCGCGTGGCTCGCGCCGGGACGAACTGCTCTCAGTCTCTCCTCATGCCTGGTCGGAGCGCCACCACGTACCCGTAACGGGCTTGGAGTGTTCTCGACCACATCGGCATCGTCACCGGGTACATCCCCGCGTGAGGTCGGTCTCTCCCTCGAACAGCACAACAGGAGCACGCCTTGTGCCCCGTTAGTGTGGATGTTCGCGTACGCCACGCCTGGAGGTTTCTCGTGCTCTGGTCCGCCCCGCAGACCGCCGACGATCCGCAGAAGGTCCCCGTCACCTTCGACGAGGCCGCGGAGAAGGCGACGAACGCCGCGGGCTGGGTGGAGGAGAACTGGTCCACCTGGCTGAACACCGGCCTGCGGATCCTGCTCATCCTGGTCGTCGCCCTCCTTCTGCGGATGGCGATCCGGCGCGCGCTGACCAAGCTCATAGAGCGGATGAACCGCTCCGCGCAGGCCGTGGAGGGCACCGCGCTCGGCGGGCTCCTGGTCAACGCCGAGCGGCGGCGCCAGCGCTCGGAGGCGATCGGCTCGGTGCTCCGCTCGGTCGCGTCGTTCGTGATCCTGGGCACGGCGGGTCTTATGATCCTCGGCGCGTTCAAGATCGACCTGGCGCCGCTGCTCGCCTCCGCCGGCGTCGCCGGTGTCGCGATCGGCTTCGGCGCGCGGAACCTGGTCACGGACTTCCTCTCCGGGGTCTTCATGATCCTGGAGGACCAGTACGGCGTCGGTGACTCGGTGGACGCGGGCGTGGCCTCGGGCGAGGTCATCGAGGTCGGTCTGCGGGTGACGAAGCTGCGCGGCGACAACGGCGAGATCTGGTACGTCCGCAACGGCGAGATCAAGCGGATCGGCAACCTCAGCCAGGGCTGGGCGACGGCGGCGGTCGACGTGACGGTCCGGCCGACGGAGGACATGGACCGGGTGAAGTCGGTGATCGACGAGGCCACGGTGTCCATGGCGAAGGAAGAGCCGTGGAACGAGCGGCTGTGGGGTCCGGTGGAGATCCTCGGCCTCACCGAGGTGCTGATCGACTCCATGACGATCCGGGTCTCGGCGAAGACGATGCCGGGCAAGGCCCTGGGCGTGGAGCGCGAGCTGCGCTGGCGGATCAAGCGCGGCCTGGACGAGGCCGGCATCCGGATCGTCGGCGGCCTCCCGGCGCAGGCGGAGGAGTCCCCCGCGGACCCGACGGCGTCCATGGCGGCGCCCTCGGTCTTCGCCTCGCCGACGTCCCCGCAGGGCGCGGCGGCCAGCCCGCTGCCGAAGCCGGACCTCATGAAGTAGCCGCACCTCATGAAGTAACCCGCACCCGCCCACTGGCGCACGGAGCCCCCGCAGGTAACGCTTTGGTTGCCTTCGGGGGCTTCGCGCGTTCCCGGGTATTGACGCCCCGGTGACGGCCGCCCTACCGTCCTCCCACCGAATAGGAAACTTTCCTAACAGTGTAGTGAGGCAGGTGCGTCGTCATGGCCGGTACGACCCCGGGTACCCCCGGCACCCCGCGCGTCCTGCGGGCCATGAACGACCGCGCCGCCCTCGATCTGCTCCTGGAGCACGGGGCCCTGTCCCGCACCCGGATCGGCAAGCTCACCGGCCTGTCGAAGCCGACCGCCTCCCAGCTGCTCGCCCGTCTGGAGGCCGCCGGGCTCGTCGTCGCCACCGGGACCACCGCGGGCCGGCCGGGACCCAGCGCGCAGCTGTACGCCGTGAACGCGCGGGCCGCCTTCGCCGCCGGCATCGACGCGAACCCGCACCGGATCCGCGCCGCCGTCGCCGACGTCACCGGCACGGTCGTCGGCGAGTTCGAGCTGCTCACCCCGGGCCGCGGCAACGACGGCGTCGTCCGCCAGGTCACCACCGCCCTCGACGGCGCCGTCAAGGACGCCGGGATCACCCGCGCCGACGTGCACCGGCTCGTCATCGGCACCCCCGGCGCCTTCGACCCGGCCACCGGCCGCCTGCGGTACGCCTCCCACCTGCCCGGCTGGCACTCCCCCACGCTCCTGGAGGAGCTGGCGGCCGTGCTGCCGATGCCGTTCGAGTACGAGAACGACGTCAACCTGGTGGCCGTCGCCGAGCAGCGCCTGGGCGCCGCCCGGGGCCACGAGGACTTCGTGCTGCTGTGGAACGAGGAGGGCCTCGGCGCCGCCCTCGTCCTCGGCGGCCGGCTCCACCGCGGCTTCACCGGCGGCGCCGGCGAGGTCGGCTTCCTGCCCGTGCCCGGCACCCCGCTCGTACGGCAGGTCACCAAGGCCAACTCCGGCGGCTTCCAGGAGCTCGCCGGCGTCCAGTCCGTACCCCGGATCGCCCGGTCGCTCTCCATCGAGACTCCCGAGCAGCCCTATGTGGCCACCGCGGCCCGGCTGCTCCACCACGCCGCCGCCCACCACGGGGACGACCCCCGGTACGCGGCGCTGCTCGACCAGTACGCCGAGCGCGTCGCCACCGGTCTCGCCTCCCTCGTCGCCGTACTCGACCCCGAACTCGTCGTCCTCTCCGGTGACGCGATCGTCGCCGGCGGGGAGCCGCTGCGCGAGCGCGTCCAGTCCGAACTGGCCGAGCTCGCCGCCTCCCGGCCGAGACTCGTCCTCGGCGGCGTCGACCGGGACCCCGTCCTGCGCGGGGCGCTCGAGAGCGCCCTCGCGACCACCCGCGACGAGGTCTTCGACACGTCCCGATAGGCACGCGTCCCGATAGGCGCGCCCGCGCCCGAACCACCGCTCGTCCGGTCAGAACAGCCGGCAGTTCCCCGCCCCCGTAGTTCCGCCCGTCCGCCCCAGGGAGTCCTTGTCATGCCCGCACGCACGCGCAGAGCAGCCGTCGCGCTCGCCGCCACCGCCTCCATCGCCCTCCTCGCCTCGGCCTGTACCGGCTCGGCGGACAACAAGGCGAGCGACGACCCGAACGCGCAGACCACGATCACCTTCTGGCACGGCTGGTCGGCCCCCTCGGAGGCCAAGGCGATCCAGGACAACGTCGCCCGCTTCGAGAAGGCCCACCCGAACATCAAGGTGAAGGTCGTCGGCAACATCAACGACGACAAG
Source organism: Streptomyces sp. NPDC058579 (assembly GCF_042718575.1). NCBI lineage: Bacteria > Bacillati > Actinomycetota > Actinomycetes > Kitasatosporales > Streptomycetaceae > Streptomyces > Streptomyces sp. NPDC058579. The sequence goes on along the minus strand of NZ_JBHXPI010000003.1, from coordinate 156,703 downwards.
CTGAGCCAGGCGCTGCGCGCGGGCGGTTCGAACGGCCCGGACGTGGCCGCCTCCTTCACCACGTCGAACGTCGGCAAGTTCTGCCACACCGGTTCGTTCGCGGACCTCAAGCCCTTCCTGGAGAAGGACAAGGTGGACCTGGACAAGACCTTCTCGAAGGTGCTGCAGGACTACACCCAGTTCGAGGGCAAGCGCTGCTCGCTGCCGCTGCTCTCCGACGCGTACGGGCTCTACTACAACAAGGACGCCTTCAAGGCGGCCGGCATCACCGCCCCGCCGAAGACCTGGTCGGAGTTCTCCCAGGTCGCGAAGAAGCTGACGAAGGAGAAGGGCGACAGCTACGAGCAGCTCGGCTTCATGCCGAACTACCTCGGCTACGAGACCGTCCCCTCCCACTACATGTCGCAGTGGAACCACAAGTACTTCGACGAGAGCGGCAAGTCGCTCCTCGCCAAGGACCCGGGCTTCGCCGAGATGCTGACCTACCAGAAGTCGCTGGTCGACGGCCTGGGCGGGTTCGCGAAGCTGGACAAGTACCGCACCACCTTCGGTGACGAGTGGGGCGCGAAGCACCCCTTCCACACCGGCCAGGTCGCCATGCAGCTGGACGGCGAGTGGCGGCTGAACTTCATCAAGGACGCCAAGGCCGGCTTCGAAGTCGGCGTCGCGCCGCTGCCGGTCGCCGACGACGAGGTGGCCGAGTACGGCAAGGGCTACCTCTCCGGCACGATCATCGGCATCGCGCCGCAGAGCAAGAAGCAGAACGCGGCCTGGGAACTGATCAAGTACATGACCATGGACACCGACGCGGTGGTGGACTTCGCCAACGCCATCGGCAACGTCCCCTCCACCCTGGAGGCCCTGAAGTCGCCGAAGCTGAAGGCCGACGCGAACTTCAAGGTCTTCCTGGACATCGCCGGGCACCCGAAGTCCTCCACCTCCGACGGCGCGGTGAACGGCTCGACGTACCAGGACACCTTCCAGGACTTCGCCCAGAAGTACGAGAAGGGCCAGGTCAAGGACCTGAAGAAGGGCCTTGAGGACACGGCCGCGCAGATCGACCGCGACATCGCCCAGGCGAAGTAAGACCCGGGACCGGTACCTCATGTCCTCCGACACCCTCGACGGGCGCCGGGCGGCGCTGCGGTCGAAGCGCGTGCGCAACGCGCTTCGCACCGCGGCGTTCATGTCGCCCTGGCTGATCGGCTTCAGCGTCTTCTTCGCGTACCCGCTCGTCTCGACCGTCTACTTCTCCCTGATGAAGTACGACGGGATCAACCCGCCGACCTGGCGGGGCCTGGACAACTGGACGTACGTCTTCTCCGACCTGCCGAAGTTCTGGCCGGCGATGCAGAACACCCTCTGGCTCGCGGTCGTCATGGTCGCCTGCCGGGTGGCGTTCGGTCTCGGCATCGGCCTGCTCATCACCAAGATCAAGCTGGGTGCCGGGGTCTTCCGCACCCTCTTCTACCTGCCGTACCTGGCCCCGCCGGTCGCCGCGACGCTGGCCTTCGTCTTCCTGCTCAACCCGGGCACGGGACCGGTCAACTCGGTCCTGGAGGCCGTCGGCATCCCGGCGCCCTCCTGGTTCAACGACACCGCGTGGGCCAAGCCGGCCCTCACCGTCCTCGCCGTGTGGGGCGTCGGGGACCTGATGGTCATCTTCATGGCCGCGCTGCTCGACGTACCGAAGGAGCAGTACGAGGCGGCGGAGCTGGACGGGGCCTCGGCCTGGCAGCGGTTCCGCTTCGTCACCCTGCCCAACATCTCGCCGATCGTCCTCTTCGCGGTCGTCACCGGGATCATCGGCGCGATGCAGTACTACACGCAGCCGATCGTGGCCGCGAAGGTCGCGTCGGGTGTGATGGGCGGCTCCGGCCAGACCTTCGAGCCGGGCTACCCGGACGACTCGACGCTGACGCTGCCGCAGCTGGTCTACAACCTCGGCTTCGGCCGCTTCGACTACGGCGCGGCCAGCGTCGTGGCCCTCGTCCTGTTCGCGCTCTCCATGGCCTTCACCGCGCTGCTCATGCGCCGGCGGGGCGGCCTGATCGGCTCGGGTGACTGACCATGAGCTCCCTTTCCACGCTCGACAGGACCGTGCGCAAGGCGTCCGCGGGCCCCGCCGAGCGGACGGCGCGCCGCAAGGCGCTCCTGCACTGGATCGCCGTGCACTCCCTCGGGATAGCCGCGGCCCTGTTCTTCGTGCTGCCGTTCGTCTTCGTCCTCCTGACCTCGCTGATGAGCGACCAGCAGGCGCTGACCCGCGACCTCACCCCGAACAGCTGGCACTGGGACAACTACGTGCGGGTCTTCAAGACCCCGGGCTTCCTCGACTGGTGGAAGAACTCCCTGCTGTACGCCGGGCTCGGCACCGCGCTCGTCGTGGTGTCCTCGATCCCGGTGGCGTACGCGCTCGCCAAGTTCCGCTTCCGGGGCCGGCATCTTTCGCTGCTGCTCGTCATCTCGATGATGATGCTGCCGCCGCAGGTGATCATCATTCCGATGTACCTGTTCTGGGCCAAGCAGATGGACCTCTCCGGCACCCTGTGGCCGCTGATCATCCCGATGGCCTTCGGTGACGCCTTCGCGATCTTCCTGCTGCGCCAGTTCCTGCTGACGATCCCCAACGAGTACATCGAGGCCGCGCGCCTCGACGGCTGCGGCGAGCTGCGCACCCTCCTCAAGGTCGTGCTCCCGATGGCGAAGCCCGGCGTCGCCGCCGTGGCGCTGTTCCAGTTCTTCTACTGCTGGAACGACTACTTCGGACCGCAGATCTACACGTCGGAGAACCCGGCGATGTACACGCTGAGTTACGGCCTGGAGTCCTTCAAGGGCGCGCACCACACCGACTGGAACCTGACCATGGCCGCGACCGTACTGGTCATGGCCCCCGTGATCCTCGTCTTCTTCTTCGCCCAGAAGGCGTTCGTCGAGGGAGTCACACTGACCGGAGTGAAGGGCTAGCTGAACACTATGAAGCTCGCTGTCGTGGGGGGCGGCTCCACCTACACCCCCGAACTGATCGACGGATTCGCGCGGTTGCGCGACACGTTGCCCATCACCGAACTCGTCCTCGTCGACCCGGCCGCCGACCGGCTCGAACTGGTCGGCGGGCTCGCGCGGCGGATCTTCGCCAAGCTGGACCACCCGGGGAAGATCGTCACCACCTCCGACGTCGACGCCGGGGTGGCGGGCGCCGACGCCGTCCTGCTTCAGCTGCGGGTCGGCGGGCAGGCCGCCCGGAACCAGGACGAGACCTGGCCGCTGGAGTGCGGCTGCGTCGGCCAGGAGACCACGGGCGCCGGCGGTCTCGCCAAGGCCCTGCGGACCGTGCCGGTGGTCCTGGACATCGCCGAGCGGGTCCGGCGCGCCAACCCGGACGCCTGGATCATCGACTTCACCAACCCCGTCGGCATCGTCACGCGCGCGTTGCTCCAGGCCGGTCACAAGGCCGTGGGCCTGTGCAACGTGGCCATCGGCTTCCAGCGGAAGTTCGCGAAGCTGCTGGACGTGGCCCCGTCCGAGGTCCACCTCGACCACGTCGGGCTCAACCACCTGACCTGGGAGACCGGGGTCCGCCTCGGCGGCCCCGAGGGCGAGGACGTGCTGCCGCGGCTGCTCGCCGCGCACGGCGAGACCATCGCCGAGGACCTGCGTCTGCCGCTGTCGGTGGTGGACCGCCTCGGTGTCGTCCCCTCGTACTACCTGCGCTACTTCTACGCGCACGACGAGGTCGTACGGGAGCTGGGCACCAAGCCCTCGCGGGCGGCCGAGGTCGCCGCGATGGAGAAGGAACTCCTGGAGATGTACGGCGACCCGGCGCTCGACGAGAAGCCGGCCCTGCTCGCCAAGCGCGGCGGCGCCTTCTACTCGGAGGCGGCCGTGGACCTCGCGGCCTCGCTGCTCGGTGGCGGTGGCTCGCCGTACCAGGTGGTGAACACGTACAACAACGGCACGCTGCCGTTCCTCGCCGACGACGCCGTCATCGAGGTGCAGGCGGCGGTCGGGCCGAACGGCCCGGTGCCGCTGCCGGTCCCCCCGCTCGACCCGCTGTTCGCCGGGCTGATCGCGAACGTCACGGCGTACGAGGACCTGGCTCTTGAGGCCGCCCTGCGCGGAGGCCGCGACCGGGTGTTCAAGGCGCTGCTCGCGCACCCGCTGGTCGGGCAGCACGCGTACGCCGACGGGCTCACCGACCGGCTGATCGCGCACAACCGGGAGCACCTGGCGTGGGCGTGAACCTCGACCACGCGCTCCTGGCGATCGACGCGGGCAACAGCAAGACCGACGTGGCGGTCGTGGGGGCGGACGGGAGCGTGCTCGGCGCGGCGCGCGGCGGCGGGTTCCAGCCGCCGGTCGTCGGGGTCGAGGAGGCGGTGGACGCGCTGGCGGAGATCGTCGGGCGGGCCGCGGCCGAGGCGGGCCTGCCTTTGGAGTTCGCGCACGTCTCCGCCTGTCTCGCCAACGCCGATCTCCCCGTGGAGGAGGCGGAGTTGACCGCGGCCCTGGAGGCGAGGGGCTGGACCCCGTCGGTCCGGGTGTACAACGACACCTTCGCCATCCTGCGCGCCGGGCTCGACGAGCCGCGCGGGGTCGCCGTGGTCTGCGGGGCGGGCATCAACTGCGTCGGCATGCTGCCCGACGGCCGCACCGCCCGGTTCCCCGCGATCGGCAAGATCTCCGGCGACTGGGGCGGCGGCAGCGGACTCGCCGAGGAGGCGCTCTGGTTCGCCGCCCGCGCGGAGGACGGCCGGGGCGAGCCGACCGCGCTCGTCCGGACGCTGCCCGCGCACTTCGGCCTTCCGACGATGTACGCGCTGATCGAGGCGCTGCACCTGGGGTCCATCCCGTACGAGCGGCGCCACGAGCTGACGCCCGTGCTGTTCCGTACGAGCGCGGAGGGCGACCCCGTCGCCCGCTCGCTGGTGCACCGTCTTGCCGACGAGGTCGCCGCGCTGTCGACGGTCGCGCTCGGCAGGCTCGACCTGCTCGACGAGGAGGCCCCGGTGATGCTCGGCGGCAGCGTGCTGGCCGCGCGGCACCCCGAGTTGGACGGCCGGATCGCCGAACTCCTCGCGGCCAAGGCGCCGAAGGCCGTGATCGGGGTGGTCACGTCCCCGCCGGTGCTGGGCGCGGCGCTCCTCGCGCTTGACGCGGTGGCGGCCGGGCCGGAGGCCGCGGCGCGGCTGCGAGGCCACTACGCCTGAAGTCCCACAGGCGTGGTGACGCCGGGGCGCTCCCTTCGCGGGGGCGCCCCGGTTGTCGTTTCGCCCCCGGTCGTCGTTCGCCCGGGTCGTCGTCCCCCCGGTCGTTGCTCACGCCAGTCGGTCGTTCGCCCGCGTGTGGTTCACCCGTTCGGGGAGGGGCGTGAGGGAACCGATCACGTCCGAAAAGCGTATTCATAGCAGGGGATTCGCCCACGGGGGTGGCGCGCGATGGGGCACGATGGAAACAAGATCCAGTCAATCCTGGTGTGCGGGCGGGGTCCCTGACGCCATACTGCTGGCCGGGAACGTCGGACCGAGGGGGAGGCCACGTTGACACACCCGCCGAATGCGCCTGCCGCCTCGGCAGCGGGCTCCACGCCCGTGCGCCCGGGGACCGGCGTGCCCGCGCAGGCGCCACCGCCCGGCGCGTCGCCCGCCGCCGCCTACGTCGTCTCCGTCTCCCCCGGCTCGTCGCCCGCGGGCGCGCCCGGCGGTCGCGGGGCCTGGGGCGAGGTCCGGGTGGTGCTGCGCCGTGCCGCCACGACGGAGCCGGGCAGGCTGCAGATCCTGGGCGCCGTACTGGCCCTGCTGGTCGTCGCGTTCGGGGCCGTCACCGCCTACGAGGTGTCCGACCGGGCCGGCTCGGCCGACGACGTGGTGAGCCGCAGCCAGCCGCTGAGCGCCGACGCCGCCGCGATCTACCGCTCGCTCGCCGACGCCGACACGGCCGCCGCCAGCGGTTTCCTCTCCAAGGAGCGGGACCCCGCCGACCTCCAGAAGCGGTACAGGGACGACATCGGCACCGCGTCCCGCCTCCTGGTGAAGGCCGCGGCGAGCACCGAGGGCTCGGCGCAGTCGGCCCGCGAGATCACCGTCCTGAACGAACGACTGCCGCAGTACACCGGCCTGATCGAGCGGGCCCGCGCCGCCAACCGGCAGGGCCTGCCGCTCGGCGGCGCCTATCTGCGGTACGCGAACCAGCTGATGACCACGCAGCTGCTGCCGGCCGCCGAGCGGCTCTACGAGGCGGAGACCGCGCGCCTCGCCCAGGACGACGAGGACGCCCGTGACTGGCCGTTCCTCTCGATCGCCCTCGGCATCGCCGTCCTCGCCGTCCTGGTCCGGACCCAGCGCCGCACGTACGCGCGGACGAACCGGGTCTTCAACCAGGGGCTGCTTGCCGCGACAGCCGCCTGCGTCGTCGTGCTGCTCTGGCTCGCGGCGGCGCACACCGTCGCCCGCGCCGGCCTGAACGATGCCCGCGCGCACGGACAGAGTTCGCTCCAGGTCCTCAACACCGCCCGGATCAGCTCCCTGAAGGCCCGGGCCAACGAGAACCTGACGCTCGTCGCGCGAGGCGCGGTCCTCACCGACGACGGCAAGCACGACAAGTACGAGACCGACTACGCCGCGAGCATGAAGACCCTGACGGACTCGCTCGCCGAGGCCCGCGAGCTCGCCGACGACGACCCCGGACGCGACCCGCTGGCCGCCGCCGCCGAGCGGACGGCCGAGTGGCAGACGCGCCACAAGAGCGCCCGGGAGAAGGACGACTCGGGCGACTACGAAGGCGCGCGCGTCGGCGTCGTCGGACCCGACGACGCCGGTGCCGGCCCGGACGAGTCCACCGGGCACTCCTTCGACCAGGTCGACGCGGCCCTGAAGAAAGCCCTGGACCACGAGCAGCGCGAGTTCACCCAGGCCGCCGAGGGCGGCAGGGGCGCGCTCACCGGCCTCCCGCTCGGTGCGGCCGCGCTCGGCATCCTGGGCGCGGCGGGCGCGATCATGGGCATCAACCGCAGGCTGGCGGAGTACCGGTGAGAGGGGGCGGGATGCGGAAGAGCGTCGACGGCGCGAGGAGGCACGGCATGGCCGCGCTCCTGAGCGGCCGCCGCCCCCTGGCGCGCCCGCGCGGCTGGGGCGGGGTGGCCGCGATGGCCGTGGCCTGCGGTCTCACGGCCTCGCTGACCCTGCTGCCGCTCGCGCACGGCGGGAGCGGCTCCGCGGCGGCGGGCCCGGTGACCGGCCCCGGCGTCGGCACGGGCGTCCAGGTCAGGTCGGACACCTGCCAGAACCCGGAGGCCTCGCTCACCCCGGACACCCAGGACGGCCCGGCCGTCCAGGCGATCAAGGCGCGCGGCAAGCTCGTCGTCGGCGTCGACCAGAACAGCTACAACTGGGGGTACTTCAACCCCGAGAGCAGGCAGCTGGAAGGCTTCGACATCACGCTGGCCAAGGCGATCGCCAAGGATCTCCTGGGCAGCGAGGACGCGATCATCTACCGCACGATCCCCACCAACCAGCGGGTCGCCGCCCTGGATTCGGGCAAGGTGGACCTCGTCGTCCGCACGATGACGATCAACTGCAAGCGGATCCAGCAGGTCGCCTTCTCCACCGCTTACTTCCAGGTCGGCCAGCAGGTCCTGGCGGCCCAGGACGACTCCACGATCACCGGGTACGACTCCTCCCTCGCCGGGAAGCGGGTCTGCACGGCGGAGGGCTCCACGGCGTACGAAGCCCTGGAGAAGAACTCCTTCGGCGCCACCTTCAAGGACGAGGGCGACGGCACCAAGGCGGACAAGGACCTGTTGACCGTCCCGAACCAGCTGGACTGCCTGGCCCGGCTCCAGCTGGGCGAGGTCGACGCCGTCCTCACCGACAACGCGCTGGCGGCGGGACAGGCCGCCCAGGACCCGGCCGTGGAGCTGAAGGGCGAGCCGTTCACCACCGAGTACTACGGAGTCGCCGCCAAGCTCGGCAACGACGACCTGGTCCGCCGGGTCAACCAGGTCCTCGTCGAGTACCGCAAGGGCGCGTGGCGGGCGGCGTACGACCAGTGGCTGAAGGCGGACCTGCCCGGGATATCCGGGCCGCCCGCACCCCTGTACAAGTAGAGCGAGAGGTGATCGATGGGCGTCGCGGGCACCCCCGGCCCTGTGATGGACCGGGACGAGGTGGACCGTGCGCTGGCGCGGCTCGGCGCGGAGCACAAGGCGATCGAGGACTCGCTGCTGGCGCTCCAGGACCACGCGGGCCGCAGGCTGCTCGAAGGCGCCGAGCTGACCGGGACCACCCGGGACCGCTGGCAGTCCACCGAGCGCACGATCACCCTGCTCTGGACGTACTTCGAGGCGTACACCGGCGCCCTGTACGGCGCCCGTGAGCTGCGGGCGCGCAGGCGCTGGGCCAGCCGCGAGGACCTCGTGGAGCTGACCGACCGGCTGCGGGGCGAGAGCGTGCACGTCGCGGGCGGTGCCCAGGCGCCGGCCGCGCCGACGCTGACCGGGCCCGCCCGGCTCTCCGAGCGGTTCAGCCTGGAGCGGCTCGTCGCCCGGATGAACGAGCTGTACGCGTCCTCGCTCGACATGGTCGTGACGGCCGACGCGGTCTGGTCCGCGCTGCCCGCGCGGATAGACCTCCTCGCCGCCGAGCTCGGCCGGACGCGCTCGCTCGCGCACTCCGTCGGGGTCCGGCCGGGAGAGCATCCGTCCGGGGACGAGCTGGAGTCGATCACGGCCGAGCTGACCGCGCTGCGGTCCCAGGTCATCACCGACCCACTGGCGTTCTGGCGCCCCGCCTCCGGGAGTTCGGCGCCGGGCGGCGGCCGTCCCGACACCGAGCGGTACGACCGGGCCGCGCGCGCCCTGGAGGACATCCGGCGCGAGATCGAGGCGGTCCTCGCGGTCCGGCAGGACTCCGAGGAGCGGCTGCTGCGGCTGCGGGACGTCCTCTCGCGCGCCGACCGGACGCTCGCCGAGGCACGGGTGGCGCGCGGCGAGGTCCTCGCCAAGATCGCCGCCTCCGAGGTGCCCGCCGTCAGCGGCCCGCCGACGGTCCTCCAGGAGCGCCTGGCGACGGCCGCCGAGTACCGCAGGCACGCCCAGTGGCACCGGCTCTCGCCGCTCCTTGAGTCCCTCGAGGTGGAGGCCGAGGACGAACTGCAGCGCGCCCGCGCGTCCTTGACCGCCGTCACCGCGCCGCTCGCCGTCCGCGCCGAGCTGCGCGGACGGCTCGACGCGTACAAGGCGAAGGTGGCCCGGCTCGGCGCGGCGGAGGACCCGCTCCTGATCGAGCGGTACGACGCGGCGCGCCGGATGCTGTGGAGCGCGCCCTGCGACCTGCGTGTCGCCGAGCAGACGGTGTTGCGGTACCAGCAGGCGGTGGCCGAGGTGCTGTCCGGCCCGAGAGACGTCAGGGGGAACCAGTGGTGAGCGGGGAGTCCGTGGTGAGCAGCTGTCAGCGTCCCTCCTGTGAGGGTTCGTACGAGGACATGGGTGGCGGCGAGCTGTACTGCGACACCTGTGGGCTCGCCCCCGTCGTCTCGCCCGGGGGCATGCTCCAGTCCAATCCGACCGGCATGGCCGTGTCCGGCAAGGAGTCCCGTTCGTCGCGGTCGAGTTCGCGGGCCTCGTCCCGGTCCTCCTCGCGCTCCTCCCGCTCCTCGACCTCGCGCCGCTCGGTCTCCGGCCGGCTCTCGCGCTCGCTGTCGGGCGGGTCCAGCGGCCGTTCGGTGTCGGTGCGCAGCTCCGGCTCGTCGACGGCGCAGTCCGGCCGGAACCGGCTGGGCGCGGGCCTGGTGACGATCCCGGAGGTGCCGCGCCCCGACCCGCGCGCGGCGGTGATGGAGAACCCCGAGGTTCCCGAGCGGAAGCGATTCTGCTCGCGCTCCGACTGCGGCGCCCCGGTGGGCCGTTCGCGGGGCGAGCGGACGGGCCGTACGGAGGGCTTCTGCACCAAGTGCGGCCACCCGTACTCCTTCGTGCCGAAGCTGACCGGCGGGGACGTCGTGCACGGGCAGTACGAAGTGGTGGGCTGTCTCGCCCACGGCGGTCTCGGCTGGGTCTACCTGGCGGTCGACCGGGCGGTCTCCGACCGCTGGGTGGTCCTCAAGGGCCTGCTCGACACCGGCGACCAGGACGCGATGGCCGCGGCGATCTCCGAGCGCCGCTTCCTCGCCGAGATCGAGCACTCCAACATCGTCCGCATCTACAACTTCGTCGAGCACCTCGACCCGCGGACCGGCTCCCTCGACGGCTACATCGTCATGGAATACGTCGGCGGCAAGTCGCTCAAGGAGATCGCCAACGACCGCAGGTCGCCGGACGGCCGGCGCGACCCGCTGCCGGTGGAGCAGGCCTGCGCGTACGGGATCGAGGCCCTGGAGGCGCTCGGGCACCTGCACAGCCGGAACCTGCTGTACTGCGACTTCAAGGTCGACAACGCGATCCAGACCGAGGACCAGCTCAAGCTGATCGACATGGGCGCGGTCCGGCGGATGGACGACGACGAGTCCGCGATCTACGGCACGGTCGGCTACCAGGCGCCGGAGGTGGCCGAGGTCGGCCCGTCGGTGGCGAGCGACCTGTACACGGTGGCGCGCACGCTCGCCGTGCTGGCCTTCGACTTCCAGGGCTACACCAACGTCTTCGTCGACTCGCTGCCCGACCCTTCGAGCGTCGAGGTCCTGCGGACGTACGAGTCGTTCTACCGCTTCCTGGTCCGCGCGACGGACCCCGACCCGGCGCGCCGTTTCGCCTCCGCGCAGGAGATGGCGGAGCAGCTGACGGGCGTCCTGCGCGAGGTCGTCGCCCTCCAGACCGGCCGCCCGCGCCCCGCGCTCTCGACGCTGTTCGGGACGGAACTGCGGGTCACCGACACGGAGTTGTTCACGGAGCTGACGGGGGACGTCTCGGCCCTCGGGGCCCGGGCGGGCGACGGCGCGCGCGGCCGCCGCAAGGCCCTGCCGGCAGGGCCGCAGGGCGGGGCGCTTCCGGTTCCGGTTCCCGCGCAGGGCGGTGCCCCCGTAGCCGTACCGGACGGGCCCTTCCTCGCGCCGCTCGACGGACGGGCCGCGGCGCTCGCGCTGCCCGTGCCGCGCGTGGACCCGACCGACCCCAACGCCGGTTTCCTGGCCGGTCTGCTGGCCTCCGCGCCCGCCGAGCTGATCAGCGCCCTGCAGACCGCGCCCGCGCCCTCCCTCGAGCTGCGGCTGCGCGAGCTGCGGGCCCGCCTGGAGCTGGACGACCCGGGCGCCGCCGGGCGCGCCCTGACCACGCTGGAGGAGCGGCACCCGGACGACTGGCGGGTCGTCTGGTACCGGGGCATCACCTCGCTGGTGACCGGCGACCACGAGAACGCGGCGCTGTCGTTCGACGCGATCTACGACGCCTTCCCCGGCGAGCCCGCCCCCAAGCTGGCCCTCGGCATCTGCGCCGAGGTGCTCGGCCAGTTGGACAACGCGGCCGAGTACTACCGCCTGGTGTGGGCGACCGACCCGAACCACGTGAGCGCCGCCTTCGCGCTCGCCCGGGTCCGGCTCGCGGCCGGCGACCGTACTGGAGCCGTGGGGACCCTGGAGTCCGTACCGGAGGCGTCGATCCACTACACCGCGGCCCGGGTCGCGGCCGTGCGGGCGCGGCTGCGCCGGCGGGCGGCGCACGAGCCGCTCGGCGCGGACCTGACGGCCGCCGCCGCGCAGGTCTCCGCGCTCCAGGGCTTCGGTCTGGACGCGGTGCGCCAGGAGCGGCTGTCGACGGAGGTCCTCGGTTCGGCGCTGGACTGGGTACTCTCCGGTAGTCCCGGCGCGGCTCCGGACGGCGCGCGGCTGCTCGGCAGCGAACTGGACGAGCGCGGGCTGCGCTTCGGCCTCGAACGCTCGTACCGGGTGCTCGCCCGGCTCGCCCAGCGGGGCGAGGAGAGGATCGAACTGGTGGAGCGGGCCAACCGTTTCCGCCCCCGGACGTGGGTGTGAGTATGTCCCAGATGCCCCAGAACGACCTGTCCGCCTGCCCAGGCTGCGCGGAGCCGGTGGACTCGGCCGACCGGTTCTGCGGGGCGTGCGGCTACGACCTCGCGGCCGTACCGGCGGCGGCCGCGGGGCCGGACCGTCCGACGGTCGCCATCGGTACGCCCGTGGCCTGGCCCGAGCCCCCGTCGCGCGACCCGAACTCCCTCTCCACGGCGACCCAGCACCCGGGCGACCTCCCGGGCACCGACTCGGGCGGCCACGACCTGCCGACGATGGCGGTCCGTACGGACACCCCGAGGGCCGCCGCGCCGCCGGAAGAACCACAGACTCCGGCGGCTCCGGCGGGCGACTTCACGCTTGCCGCGCCCGACCCCCGGGCCGCCGCCGCGCAGAGCGCCACCCCGCCCGCAGGGACGCCCGCAGGGGCCAAGCTGTGCGTGGCCTGCCGGTCCGGGGCCGTGGACGCGGACGGGTACTGCGAGAACTGCGGGCACGCCCAGCCGCGCGAGCGCGACCACATGGAGGAGGAGCTCTCCTCGGTCGCCGCCGTCAGCGACCGGGGCCTGCGCCACCACCGCAACGAGGACGCGTTCGCGGTCTCGGCCACCGCGCTGCCCGACGGCTCCCCCGCCACCCTGGCCATCGTCTGCGACGGCGTCTCCTCGGCGACCCGCCCCGACGAGGCCTCGGCCGCCGCCGCCCGCGCGGCCGGGCAGTCGCTGCTCACCGCCCTGCCGCGCGGCACCCACCCGCAGCAGGCCATGCACGAGGCGATCGTCGCCGCCGCCGAGGCGGTCAACGTCCTCGCCGAGGAACCCGGCCAGGACGGCACGGAGTCCGACCCGCACCGCCACCAGAACGCCCCGGCCTGCACGATCGTCGGCGCGATCGTCGCCGACGGCCTGCTGATCGTCGGCTGGGTCGGCGACAGCCGGGCGTACTGGGTGCCGGACGACCGCACCTCGCCGCCCGCGCGGCTCACCCAGGACGACTCCTGGGCCGCCCAGATGGTCGCGGCGGGCCTGATGAACGAGGCGGAGGCGTACGCCGACGAGCGCGCCCACGCCATCACCGGCTGGCTCGGCGCCGACGCGTACGAACTGGAGCCGCACACCGCCGCGTTCAAGCCGGACCGCCCGGGCGTGGTCGTGGTCTGCACCGACGGGCTCTGGAACTATGCCGAGGCCGCCGACGAGATGGCCCGGGTCGTGCCCGCCGACGCCGCCGGGCGGCCGCTGCACGGCGCCCAGGTGCTGGTCGGCCACGCCCTGGACGGCGGGGGCCACGACAACGTAACAGTGGCGCTGCTGCCGTTCACCCTCTCTCCACAAGGGGCAGGATCGGCCTGAGCGGTCGCCGGCCTTCTTGTCCCCCTTCACGCTTGTTTGTCGAGGAGCCTCAACTCATGGCGAACTTCTCCAAGTCGCGCGCGCCCCAGTTCTCGGTGGCCGTGTACCAGAACGAGTTCCTGCCCGAGGGCGGACGTGACGTCAGCGCCATCGTCACGGTCTCCTCGACCGGCGGCGGGACCGGCGGCAGCGCGGGCCTCGGCGGCAACGGCACGGGCCTCGGCGGCAACGGCGCGGACGCGGCCGTGGTGATCATGGTCGACTGCTCCGGTTCCATGGACTACCCGCCGACCAAGATGCGCGGCGCCCGGGACGCGACCGCCGCCGCCATCGACGCCCTGCGCGACGGCACCCTCTTCGCCGTCGTCGCAGGCACGCACGTGGCGAACGAGGTCTACCCCGGCAACGGCCGGCTCGCCGTCGCCGGACCGGCCACGCGCGGGCAGGCGAAGGACGCCCTGCGCCGCCTCAGCGCCGGCGGCGGTACGGCGATCGGCACCTGGCTGCGCCTCGCCGACCGGCTGCTCGGCTCCGCCGACGTGTCGATCCGGCACGGCATCCTGCTCACCGACGGCCGCAACGAGCACGAGTCGCCCGAGGACCTGCGCGCCGCGCTCGACGCGAGCGCGGGCCGCTTCACCTGTGACGCGCGCGGTGTCGGTACGGACTGGGAGGTCAAGGAGGTCACCGGGATCGCCTCGGCGCTTCTCGGCACGGCCGACATCGTGGCCGATCCACAGGGCCTGGCAACGGACTTCACGGTGATGGTGGAGAACGCCATGGGCAAGGAGGTCGCGGAGGTCGCGCTCCGGCTGTGGACCCCGGTCGGCGTGGAGATCGTCTTCGTCAAGCAGGTCGCCCCGACGGTCGCGGAGTTGACCGCGCGCCGCACGGAGGCCGGGCCGCGCGCCGGGGACTACCCCACCGGCTCGTGGGGCGACGAGTCCCGCGACTACCACGTCTGTGTGCGGGTCCCGCAGGCCGGGATCGGGCAGGAGATGCTCGCCGCCCGGGTCTCGCTGATCGTCCCCGACGGGCTCGGCGGCACCCCGACGACGCTCGGCCAGGGGCTCGTACGGGCCGTGTGGACGGACGACATGGCGATGTCCACGTCCATCAACCCGCAGGTCGCGCACTACACGGGCCAGGCCGAGTTGGCGCAGGTCATCCAGCAGGGCCTGGACGCGCGCAAGTCCGGAGACCACGACGGGGCGACGGCCAAGCTGGGCCGCGCGGTGCAGTTGGCGGCCGCTTCCGGCAACGAGGACACTGCGAAACTGCTTTCGAAGGTGGTCGACGTCGTCGACGCGGCGACGGGTACTGTGCGTTTGAAGGCGAAGGTCGCGGAAGCGGACGAGATGACACTCGAGACCCGCTCCACCAAGACGGTTCGCGTCAAGAAGTAGCCCGGCCAGGGGGCCGGACGACGAGAGGGGGAAGCACCGACATGCCGACCTGCCCGAACGGACACCAGTCGGTCTCCGACGACTGGTGCGAGGTCTGCGGACACCGCATGACCGGGGCGGGTGCGCCGGCGGGTGCCGTACCGCCGCCTCCCCCGCCGCCGCCCGCGTACGGCTACCCGGGGCCCGGCGGCCCCGGCGCTCCCGGCCAGGGTCCCGGTCCCGGGGGCTACGACCCGAACGCGACCGCCCAGGCCGAACTCTGCCCGCAGTGCCGCACCCCGCGCGAGGCCATGGCCCCGTTCTGCGAGGAGTGCCGCTGGAACTTCCTGACCAACACCGCGACCTCGTACACGCCGGTGGCGCCGCCCACGCCGCAGCAGAGCCCGCCGCCGGGGCTCAACCTGCCGCCGGGCTTCCAGACCCCGCCCCGGCCCGTGCAGCCCCAACCGCCGCAGCCGCAGCCGGATCCGTACGAGTACCAGGGCTCGCGGCCCTCGCAGGTGAACCGGCCGGCCGAGCCGCTCTCCGCCGACCCCACGCCGCCGCCGCAGATGCAGCCGCCGCAGGGGTTCCAGCAGGGACCGCCGCCGCCTCCGCCCTCCTTCTTCCAGGCGCCGCCGCAGGCCCCCGCGCCGCCCGCGCCGCCGCAGGGGTTCCAGCAGGGACCACCGCAGCACCAGGCACCTCCGCAGCACCAGGGGCCGCCGCCCGGCGGCGACGACTGGGTACTGCCCCCGCCCTCGCACCAGCAGGCGCCCCCGCAGGCGCAGCAGGCCCCCCAGGCTCCTCAGGCCCCGCAGCCGCAGTACCAGCCGCCGCGGCCCGCCGGGGGCTGGTCGGCGTACATCGGCCCTGACCGCGACTACTTCCTGGCGATGATGCAGCGCAGCGGTCCGGAGGCCTCGGGCCTGAACCTGCCCGCGTACTCCCCCGCGCAGCACCTGCCGCTCCAGGGCAACCAGATCGGCATCGGCCGCCGTCGCCACTCCACGGGCGAGTCCCCTGACATCGACCTGTCGGTGCCGCCGGAGGACCCGGGCGTCTCGCACCAGCACGCCGTGCTCGTGCAGCAGCCGGACGGTTCGTGGGCCGTGGTGGACCAGAACTCCACCAACGGCACGACGATCAACGGCGCCGAGGAACCGATTCAGCCCTACGTGCCGGTCCAGCTCCAGGACGGCGACCGGGTGCATGTCGGCGCCTGGACGACGATCACGATCCGGCGCGGATAGCGGAGCGCGCGGCGCGTTCAGCCGCTCGGGAGGGGCCAGGCGTACGGCCCCTCCGGGTCGTCCAGCCAGGCCCACTGCCGGCCCCCGCTCACCGTCACCCCGAAGCGCTCCCGCTCCGGCCGCCGTTCGCGCTGCCAGAGGGAGAGCGCTTCGCGCACGTCGAGGGTCTCCTCCGTCAGCGTGCGCAGGAACTGGAAGCGATCGTCCTCGAAGACGTGCCGGGGCAGCCCCATCGGCCGCCCGCGCGGGAAGCGGGCGTTGCCGCCGCGCAGGGCGACGAAGTACGCGGACGTGGCGAGGAAGCGCCCCTCGGCGTGGGCCTCGTCGCCGACCCGGAGCAGGAGCAGCCCCGTGGAGAGCGGGGTCAGGACGAGCGCGTCGGGGCGGCACTGCGCGAGCCAGGCGTACGGGACCGACGGCACGGTGCAGGTCGCGACGATCCGGTCGAAGGGGGCGCGCGCCGGGCAGCCCCGGGCGCCGTCGCCTGTGAGCACGGCGGGCCGGTGACCGGCGGCGGCGAGATGGGCGCGGGCGGACTCGGTGATCTCCTCCTCGATGTCGACGGTCGTGACGTGCTCGGCGCCGAGCCGGTGGCTGAGCAGGGCGGCGTTGTAGCCGGTGCCGGCGCCGATCTCGAGGACGTCGTCCCCGTCGCGTACGTCCAGCGCCTCCAGCATCTGGGCCATCAGGGAGGGCTGGCTGGACGAGGTGACCAGCTCCCCGTCCCGTACCCGGGTGGCCAGCGGCACGTCCCGGTAAGCCCCGCGCAGCCAGCGGGCGCGGCGGGCGGGGTCGGGGTCGCCGGACCAGAGACGTTCGTAGCCGGCGGCCCCGGAGACGTAGTAGTAGGGGACGAACAGGTGCCGGGGCACTTCGGAGAAGGCCGCGTACCAGGCGGGATCGTGAAGCACGCCGTACGCCTCGATCTCCCGCACGAGCACCCGTCGCGCCCGAGCACCCGCGTCGGCGTACTCGTCCCCTTGAGCGCCCATGTCTCCACTGTCCTGCGTGGGTGGTGGTTGGGCGAGCGCTCCGGGCGGTGGTCCTAGACCCCCGGTCCTCGGTCCGGGCATCTGAGACGATGGAACGGTGATGGAGATTCCGCGCGGCACACTTCAGGAGCAGACCTTCTACGAGCAGGTGGGTGGCGAGGAGACGTTCCGGCGGCTCGTCCGCCGCTTCTACCAGGGGGTCGCGGAGGACCCGCTGCTGCGCCCGATGTACCCGGAGGAAGACCTCGGACCTGCGGAGGAGCGTCTCGTGCTCTTCCTGATCCAGTACTGGGGCGGTCCCCGCACGTACAGCGACAACCGCGGCCACCCCCGGCTGCGGATGCGGCACGCGCCGTTCCAGGTCGACCGGGCCGCGCACGACGCCTGGCTGAAGCACATGCGCGCGGCGGTGGACGAGCTCGGTCTCGCCCCCGAGCACGAGAGCCAGCTGTGGAAGTACCTGACGTACGCGGCGGCCTCCATGGTGAACACCGCGGAGTGACGGCGCGGAGTGACCAGGCGCCCTGCTTGACGGCGCGGAGTGACGGATTCCGGAGCCTGAACCCCGGATAACGGTCACGATCCAGTCAAGGTCCCCGTGCAAGCGGTTTCCAGCGGCACGTGCCCTCTGAAAGCATCGGACGAACGTTCGGCGGGGTTCAGGGGGATGCGTGACCGGTTTTGTACTGCTGCGCGTCCGGGCTCACCGGTTGCTGCTCGCCGCCGCGCTTCTCGCGGTCCTCCTGACCACGTCCGTCCTCGCCGCCCTCGCCGCCTTCTCGGGCTCCATCGGCAACGCCGCCCTGCAGGGCACCCTCCAGGGCCGGGCCGCGCCCGGCGCCGCGCTCGTCGTCACCGGGCAGGTGCCGGTGGACAAGCGGGAGAGCGCCGAGGCCGCCGTGCGCGCGTCGGCGGGCCGGACCTTCGACGGGCTGCCGGTGAGCGTACGGAAGCTGGAGCTCTCGGGCCCGTACGCGCTCCCCCGCACCCTCCAGAGCCCGGCCGCGCGCCAGGGCGAACCGGACCTCACCCATGTCGCGGCCCTCGACCGGTCGCGGCTCGCTCTCGTCAAGGGCGCCTGGCCGGTCGACACCCCGGGCGCCGTGATCGACGTCGCCGTCCCCGAAGAGGCGGCGAAGCGGCTGCGGATCGGGCCCGGAACCGTCCTCGACCTCACCGACCGGCTCGGCGGGAAGCCCGTGCGGGCCCGGGTCACCGGGCTCTACCGGCCCGTCGACCAGAGCGACCTCTACTGGCAGCTGGACAAGGCGGGCGGCCGCGGGGTGAAGACCGTCGTCTTCACGACGTACGGCCCGCTGCTCGCCGACCCCGCCGTGCTCGCCGCCGGGCGGGTCAGCTCGGGCGAGACGTCCTGGCTGGCGTCCGCCGACTACACCGGCGTCACCACCGAGCGCATCGGCGCGCTGAGCGCCGCCGCCTCGGCCGAGCCGAAGGCGCTCGCCACCGACATCGCCCCGTTCGGCACGACCGTCACCGCGCGCACCTCGCTGCCCACCGTCCTGGCGCAGACCGAGCGGGCCCTGCTCGTCTCCCGGTCCACGCTCATGATCGTCGCGGTGCAGCTGGTGCTGCTCGCCGCGTACGCCCTGCTGCTCGTCGCCCGGCTGCTGAGCACCGAGCGGTCCGGGGAGACGGCGCTGCTGCGGGCCCGGGGCGGTTCGCGGCGCCGGATCGCCGGGCTCGCCGCCGTGGAGGCGCTGCTGCTCGCGCTGCCCGCCGCCGTGATCGCCCCGCTGCTCGCGGGGCCGCTGACCCGGCTGCTCGCGGACCGCTCCGCGCTCGGCGCGCTCGGGGTCCGGCTGGACGACATCCCGCTCGGCCAGGTGTGGCTGGTCGCGGCCCTCGCCGCCGTGTGCTGCGCGGCCGCCGTCGTGGCGCCCGCGCTGAGCACCGGGGACGGCGCGGGCGTCAGCCTGCGCAAGAAGCGAGCCGCGTCCCTGCCGGCGCCGGTGCGGGCCGGGGCCGATGTCGGCCTGCTGGTCGTCGCGGCCGTCGCGTACTGGCAGCTCGACCGGCAGACCGGCGGCGCCGCCGAGGGCGTGGACTCCGTGGACGGGGGTTCCGGGGCGCTCACCGGTGACCGCGCGGGCGCGCTCGGCATCGACCCGCTGCTCGTCGCCGCCCCGGCGCTCGCGCTGCTCGCCGGCACCGTCCTGACCCTGCGGCTGCTGCCCCCCACGGCCCGGCTCGCCGAGCGGCGCGCCGCGAGCGGCCGGGGGCTGCCGGCCGCGCTCGCGGGCTGGCAGCTCAGCCGCCGACCGCTGCGCGGCGCGGGCCCCGTCCTGCTGCTCGTGCTCGCCGTCGCGATGGGCATGCTGGCCATCGGGCAGAGCGCCTCCTGGGAGCGTTCGCAGGAGGACCGGGCCGACTTCCGTACGGGAACGGCCGTCCGGGTCCTGACCAACGGCGCGGTCGAACCGGCGCAGGCCGCGCAGTTCACGACGCTGCCCGGCGTCGACTCGGTCGCCCCCGCGCACCGCTCCACGACGAGCCTCGCGGGCAACCGCACCGGGACGGTCCTCGCCCTCGACATCGAGCACGCCGCCGACGACTTCCGGCTCCGCGAGGACCTCTCGGACGTCCCGACCGGCCGACTGCTGTCCTCGCTGGCGGGGCGGGCCGACGGTCCGGACCCCGGGATCGCGCTCCCGGAAGGCACCCGGGGCCTGGTCCTCGACCTGCGGCGCACGGCGCCGCGCGGCACCGAGCCGGTCCAGGTGACGGTCGTCGTGGAGGACCAGTACGGGATCCCGTACCGCAAGCTCGCCGGCCCGCTGCCCTCCGACGGGCAGCGCCACCGGCTCACGCTCGACCTGGCGGCGCAGGACGCTCGGGGGACTCAGGGAGCTCAGGGGGCTCCGGGGGCGGAGGCCGTGCCCCTCGGGCCGATGAGGCTGACCGGCGTCGAACTCGACGGGGTGGTCCTCGAAGGGAGCGGCGGGCCGCAGACCTTCGCGATCGAGGGGCTCCTCTCCCGCCACGAGAACGGCACCGAGCGGCCGGTCGAGGCCGTGCGCTCGCTCGCCTCCTGGCCCACCCACTACCAGGCGGTCGAGGACGGCGAACCCGAGAGGCCGGTCGCGCTGACCGGGCGTACCGCCGGTGCGACCCCGTACACGGTCGGGTTCACCGCCGGCTGGTCCGCCGGCGCGACGACACCGGACCCGCTGTGGGGCGAGCAGGAGTACGGACTGCGGATCGCCGCCCCGCGCCCCGCGCCGCCCAAGACGCTGAGCGGGGTGGCCACGGACGCCTTCCTCACCGCCGCCGGCGCGAAGAAGGGCGACCAGGTCGAGGTGTCCCTCGGCGGTCTGCGGCTGAACGTGACGATCGTGGGCACGGCCCGCGAGCTGCCGACCACGGGCCCCGGCGCGACGGCCGTCACCGCGGGCTCCCCGGCCGCCACGCCCGACGACGGGGGCGCGCTCCTGGTGGATCTGCGGGCGGCCAACGCGTTCCTCTCCACCGACCCCACCGCGAGCCTCGCGCCCACCGAGTGGTGGCTGACCACCGCGCCCGGCCGCGCCGACGAGGTCGCCGACGCCCTGCGCGCCCGGCCCGACGCGGACCCCGCCCAGGTGCTCGTACGGGACGAGGCGGCGGCCGAGCTGCTCGGCGACCCACTCGGCGCGGGCCCCAACGCGGCGCTGATGGCCGTCGCGGCGGCCGCGGCGGCGCTCGCGGCGGTCGGCTTCGCGGTGAGCGCGGCCGGTTCGACGCGTGAACGGTCGGCGGAGTTCGGGGTGTTGCGGGCGCTCGGCGCCCCGCGCCGCCAGCTCGCCCGGCTGATCGCGGCCGAGCAGGGCCTGCTCGTGGGCATCGGCCTCCTGGTGGGCGTGGCGCTCGGCACCGTACTGACGCGGGCCGTCGTGCCCCTGATCGTGCTGACCGGTCAGGCGGCCCAGCCCGTCCCGCGCGTCCTGGTCCAACTCCCGCCCGGTCACGTGGCCCTGCTGCTCGCCGGGGTCGCCGCGCTGCCGCTCCTGATCGTCGCCGCGATCGCGCTGCGCCGCACGGACCCGGCCGTGACCCTGCGCCACCAGGGGGACCAGTGAAGCGCGACGACGGGACCGAAAAGGCAGCCGCCGACGAGACGACCGGCAAGGCAGCCGTCGACGGCACCACCGGCAAGGCAGCCGCCGCCGACGCCGACACGACCCGTAAGGCAGCCGCCGCCGACGACACGACCCGCACGGCCTCTGCAAGGAAGGCGACCGACACCATGCCCCGCAAGGACGGCCGATCGGCCTCCCGGTCGGCCGCTGAACGCCGTAGCCGCACAGGCTCGAAACGCAGCCGCGCCGTCGCGCCCTGGGTGCGGACCCGGCTGCGGACCGCGCCGGGGACGGCGGTGGCCTTCGCACTGCTCGTCCTGGTCACCGCGTTCCTCGCCGCCGCCCTCCCCCGGACCGTCGACGGGTACGAGAGCGAGGGCCTGCGCCACGACATCGTGAGCGCGCCGCCCCGCACCACGGTCCTCGACATCACCAGCACCCAACCGCCGCTCGACCTCCCCCCGGAGGCCCGCGCGAGGGAGGTCTCCCCGGAGCTGCTGGCGGAGCGGAGCACCGAGCTCCAGAAGCTGGTGCCCGCGCCGCTCCGCGTCGACCGGGCGGAATCCGCGCACGGGGTGCGGACCACCAAGCGGGTCACCGGGCTCGACCCCTGGCTCCCGAAACCGTCCGGCCTGCCCCCCGAGTTCACGCTCAGCACGCTGACGGAGCTCGCCGGCCACACGACCGTACGGGAGGGCCGGCTGCCCACCCGGGTGGAGCCCGGCCGGTCGAGCGAGGTCGCCGTCACCCGGGAGACGGCGAAGTCGCTGCGCCTGAAGGTCGGTTCGGTCGTCCACGTACCGGATCTGTTCGCCAAGGAGCCGCTCGCCCTGACCGTCGTCGGGATCGTCGAACCGCTGCGCCCGCAGGGCGCCTACTGGTCCGCCGACGCGCTCCTGCGCACCCCGACGTACGCCTCGAAGACCACGGCCAACGGCACGTACTTCTACTGGCAGGCCGCACTGCTGCTGCCGCCCGCCGGTGCCACCACGATCATGGCGGGCAACGGCGAGCCCGAGGTGTACTGGCGCTTCGCCCCCGACGTCGGCCGGCTCACCGCGCAGGACGAGGAGCGGCTGACCGGCGCGCTCGCCTCGCTCGCCGGCGGCCCCGACCTGGTGCGGGTCCGGGAGACGGTGGGCCCGACCGGCGCGACCGCGACCGGCCTCGACGAGATCCTGGAGGCGTACGGCGGGATGCGGTCGGCCATCGCGCCGGTCGTCGCCGTCGCCGCCTTCGGCATCGGCGCGGTCGCAGCGGTCGTCCTCGCCATGACCGGCGGCCTGTTCGCCGCCCGGCGCGCCGCCGAACTGGCGCTGCTGCGCTCGCGCGGCGGGTCCCTGGCCGGGATCGGCGTCCGGCTGCTCGGCGAGACGGCCGTCCTGGCCCTGCCCGCCGCCGCGCTCGGGCTGCTGCTCGCGACGCTCGCCTTCCCCGCGGCCCGGTTCCTGCCCGCGCTCGCCGCCGCCGGGGCGGTCGCGCTGCTCGCGACCCTTGCGCTGCCCCTGCGGGCGCTGTTCCTGCACCGCAAGCCGCTCGCCCACGGCGGGCGCGAGGACCTGGTCGACGCCCGCCCCTCCCGGGGCCGTACGGTCGCCGAACTCACCGTCCTCGTCCTGGCCGTCGGCGCGGTCGCCGCGCTGCGGCGGCGCGGCACCGGGGACTCCGGGGACTATCTGGTGAGTTCGGCTCCGGTGCTCGTCGCGCTGATCGCCGCGCTCGTCCTCGTACGGCTGTATCCGCTGCCGCTGCGGTGGGCGGCCCGCCCGGCGCGCCGGCTGCGTGGCGCGGTCGGCTTCCTGTCGCTCGCCCGGGCCGGACGTTCCTCGGCGACGGGCGCGCTGCCGCTGCTCGCGCTGCTCGTGGCGCTGACGACGGCCGCGTTCGGCGGTTCGGTGCTCGCCGGGGTCGCCGACGCGCGGGACCGGGCGGCGCTCCTGGAGACGGGCGCGGACGCGCGGGTGACGGGCAACGCCGATGCCGTCCCGCTCACGGACGGCCTCACGGCGGCGGTGCGCGGGACTGCGGGGGTGACGGACGTGACCACGGCCCAGGTCGAGTACGGCGTCGAACTGCCGACGGGAACCGGCCGGTTGCCGGAGCTGCGGACGACGGCGCTTGTGGGCGTGGACCCGGAGTCGTACACCCGGCTCGCGGGCCGGACGGGCTTCGGCCCGTTCGCGGCGGGGCTGCTGAAGCCGACGGGTGCGGACCGCGCCGAGAAGCGGGTTCTGCCGGCGATCGCCTCACCGGCGGTCGCGGAGCGGCTCGGGACCGAGCCGCGGGATCTGGAGGCGGCGGCAGGCGAGTTCGCCGTACGGATCGTGGCGGTACGGACGGGCACGCCGGCCCTGCCCGAGCAGGACTTCCTGCTGGTCAACGGCGCCGACCTGCCCCGTGGCGAGGACACCGTCCTGCTGGCCTCCGGCCCGGCGCTGGACGGAGCGGCGCTGCGGAAGGCGGTCGCGGCGAAGTCCCCGGACTTCTCGGTGGTGCTGCGGGCCGAGCGGCGCGCCACGTACGTCGACTCGCCGATGCAGGCGGGCGCCGAGCGGATCTATCTGACGGCGATCGGAGCGGGCGCGGGCTATGCCGTCCTCGCCCTCCTGCTGTCGCTGATGCAGTCCGCGCCGGAACGGGCCACGCTGCTCGCCCGGTTGCGGACCATGGGCCTCACCCGGCGGCAGGGCAGGCGCCTGCTCGGTCTGGAGGCGCTGCCGCAGGCGCTGCTCGCGGCGGCCGGCGGCACGCTCGTCGGCTGGGCGACGATCCTGCTGCTCGCTCCGGGCGTGGACCTGGTCCGGCTCTCGCTGGCGGCGCCGCCGGGCCTCGCCACGCTCGACAGCGCGCCGCTGCGGGCGGACGTGTGGTCGCTGGTGCTGCCGGCGGCGGGCGTGGTGCTGCTGGCCGCGCTCGCGGCGGGCCTTCAGGCGTGGTGGTCGGCCCGTACCGGATCGATCAAGGAACTCAGGGCAGGAGACGCACGATGACGACGACCGACACCACGCTGGCCGAGTTGGAGCAGCGGGCGACGGCGCACCGCGACCGCCCCTCGTACGGGCACGACGCCCTGATCGCCTGCGATCGGCTTGTACGGATCTTCACCACGGACGGGGTGGAGGTGCAGGCGCTCCAGGGCCTCGATCTGCTGGTGCAAGAGGGCGAGTTGATGGCCCTGGTCGGTGCGTCGGGCAGCGGCAAGTCGACGCTCATGAACATCCTCGCCGGCCTCGACGTGCCGACGGCCGGCGCGGCGAAGGTCGCGGGCTGCGACCTGCTCGCGATGGACGCGAAGGCGCGGCTGCGGTACCGGCGGGACGTGGTGGGCTTCGTCTGGCAGCAGACGGCGCGCAACCTCCTCCCGTACCTGACGGCCGCTCAGAACGTGGCGCTGCCGATGCAGTTGCGGGGCGGGCGGGTGCGGTCGAGGCGGAAGGCGGAGCGGGCCGAGGAGCTGCTCGCGATGCTGGAGGTGGCGGACTGCCGGGACCGCAGGCCGCACCAGATGTCCGGCGGACAGCAGCAGCGGGTGGCGATCGCCGTGGCGCTCGCCAACTCCCCCTCGGTCCTGCTCGCCGACGAGCCGACGGGCGAGCTGGACTCGGCGACGGGCGAACAGGTCTTCGCGGCCTTCCGGCGCGCCAACGAGGAGCTGGGCACGACGATCGTGATCGTCACCCACGACCAGACGGTCGCCTCGGAGGTACGCCGCACGGTCGCCATCCGCGACGGCCGCACGTCCTCCGAGGTGCTGCGCCGCACGGAGGTCGACGCGGAGGGCCAGGAGTCGCTGGTGTCCCGCGAGTACGCGATGCTCGACCGCGCGGGGAGGCTGCAACTCCCGGCGGAGTACACGGAGTCCCTGGGCATGGAGCACCGCGTGCTGCTTGAGCTGGAGCAGGACCACATCGGGGTGTGGCCGGACGAGACGAAGGGCTGAGCGCGCCAGCGTCGGCTGCGGCTCAGGCGAAGACGCGAAGGGCTGAGTCCGGTACCGCCGGTAGCCGGACCGTCCTCGTCGACGGCTCAGGCGAAGGGCAGGGAGGACGGGAGGGTCCGTACGGCTATCGACCCGTAGGGCGTACGGAGCCGGAGCCACGGGCCCGAGGCGAGCAGCGCGACCGGCACGCCCTCGCCCGGCAGGAAGCCGAGGGACTGTGCGGCGTGGACGGCCCGCAGCGGAAGCCCGGTCGCCTCGACCGTACGCGACCAGATCTCGCGCCCGATCCGGTCCCGCTCCGCCCGAGTGCGCCGTTCCGCGGGCAACTCCTCGTCCCGCGCCCGGAATTCGGCGACGGCCACGGCGACCGCGCCCCGCAGACCGGCCGCGCCGGGCAGTCCGGCGACCGGCTCCCAGCCACCCCGGGGCGGCAGGACACCGGCCCAGGGAGGCCCGGTGACGGCGTCGGGGACGACGGCCTTGCCGGCCGACTCCTCGATGCCTTCGAGGAGTTCACCGGCGGACACGGTCACATCCAGATCCACGGCGTCGACGAGCCGTGCCGTACGGATCGCGAGCACCTCGAACGACGGCGGCCGCCCGAAGACGGCGAGCGCGCCGCCACCGGCCTGGAGGCGGACGGCGGCGGCGCGGTCGTAGTGGACCAGCCGGGCCAGGAAGGCGGCGAGGTCCGCCGCCTCCCTGGCGTCGGCGAAGTGCAGCGGTGCGATCATGCGGCGGCGGCCCCGCCCTGCATCCCGTCGTCCATGTACTCCTCCAGGAACGAACGCTCCTCGGCGGAGATGCGACGCGGCCGCTGGGCCTCCAGGTCGAAGGGGACGACGACCGTCGAGGCCCGTACGTACGTCACGTCCGGGTCCTTGATCTCGTACGCGATCGTCAGCGACGCCGCGCCTATCTTCGTGACCCAGGACTCGATGGTGACCGGCGCGTGCCGGTGCACCAACGGGCGCACGTAGTCGATCTCGTGCCGGGCCACGACGGACCCGCCGGAGAACGACGGCGAACCGTCGCCCGGCGCGAGCCGGAACATGAAGTCGATCCGCGCCTCTTCCAAGTACCGCAGGAAGACGACGTTGTTGACGTGCCCGAAGGCGTCCATGTCCGACCAGCGCAGGGGACAGCTGTAGATGTGGCGCACGCTCAGCCTCGGGTCAGCTTCTTGTACGTGGCGCGGTGCGGACGGGCCGCGTCGGCACCCAGGCGCTCGATCTTGTTCTTCTCGTAGGACTCGAAGTTGCCCTCGAACCAGTACCACTTCGACTCACCCTCGTACGCGAGGATGTGCGTGGCGACCCGGTCGAGGAACCAGCGGTCGTGGGAGACGACCACGGCCGCACCGGGAAACTCCAGGAGCGCGTTCTCCAGCGAAGAAAGCGTCTCCACATCCAGGTCGTTGGTCGGCTCGTCGAGGAGCAGCAGGTTGCCGCCCTGCTTGAGGGTGAGCGCCAGGTTGAGGCGGTTGCGCTCACCGCCGGAGAGCACACCGGCCGGCTTCTGCTGGTCCGGACCCTTGAAGCCGAAGGCGGACACGTACGCCCGCGACGGCATCTCGACCTGACCGACGTTGATGTAGTCCAGCTCGTCGGAGACGACGGCCCAGAGGGTCTTCTTCGGGTCGATGTTGGCGCGGCTCTGGTCGACGTACGAGATCTTGACGGTCTCGCCGACCTTGATCTCGCCGGAGTCCGGGGTCTCGAGGCCCTGGATCATCTTGAAGAGCGTGGTCTTGCCGGCGCCGTTGGGGCCGATGATGCCGACGATGCCGTTACGGGGCAGGGTGAAGGACAGGTCGTCGATGAGGACCTTCTCGCCGAAGGCCTTGGAGAGGTTGTTGACCTCGACGACGATCGAGCCCAGACGCGGGCCCGGCGGGATCTGGATCTCCTCGAAGTCCAGCTTCCGCATCTTGTCGGCCTCGGCGGCCATCTCCTCGTAGCGAGCAAGACGGGCCTTGGACTTGGCCTGACGCCCCTTGGCGTTCGACCGCACCCACTCGAGCTCTTCCTTCAGGCGCTTGGCCCGCTTGGCGTCCTTCTGGCCCTCGACCTTGAGGCGGGTCGCCTTGTTCTCCAGGTAGGTGGAGTAGTTGCCCTCGTAGGGGTGGGCGCGACCGCGGTCGAGCTCCAGGATCCACTCGGCCACGTTGTCGAGGAAGTACCGGTCGTGGGTGACGGCGACGACGGTGCCGGGGTACTTGGCGAGGTGCTGCTCCAGCCACTGCACGGACTCGGCGTCCAGGTGGTTGGTGGGCTCGTCGAGGAGCAGCAGGTCGGGCGCCTCGAGCAGGAGCTTGCAGAGCGCGACGCGGCGCTTCTCACCACCGGAGAGGTTGGTGACGGCCCAGTCGCCGGGCGGGCAGCCCAGCGCGTCCATGGCCTGCTCCAGCTGCGCGTCGAGGTCCCAGGCGTTGGCGTGGTCCAGGTCCTCCTGGAGCTTGCCCATCTCCTCGAGGAGGGCGTCCGAGTAGTCGGTCGCCATGAGCTCGGCGACCTCGTTGAAGCGGTGAAGCTTCCCCATGATCTCGGCGGCGCCGTCCTGGACGTTCTGCAGGACGGTCTTGGACTCGTCGAGCGGAGGCTCCTGGAGGAGCATGCCGACGCTGTACCCGGGCGACAGGAACGCGTCACCGTTGGACGGCTGCTCAAGGCCGGCCATGATCTTGAGGACGGTGGACTTACCGGCACCGTTCGGGCCGACCACACCGATCTTCGCACCGGGCAGGAAGCTCAGCGTCACGTCATCGAGGATGACCTTGTCGCCGTGCGCCTTGCGCGTCTTGCGCATCGTGTAGATGTACTCAGCCAAGAGAAACCGTCCGGCAAAGAGTGAGTGGGCAGATACACCCCATCTTGCCTGACCGCCACCCCGTGATGGAAACCAGTACTGCGCGGCTCCCCTGATCTGCCGGTTCCCGGGACAACCCGCGTAGCGGACCTGTCACTATCGGTAGCCAAGGGCCTCGGCCCCTGTGTTGCTTGGCATAGGTACTCGGGTGTGGCTGAGTACCTGCGCGCTGGTCGCCCCAGCGGTGAGCAGGAAGCCTTGGGCCATGCGACAAAGACGACTGGGACTCGCTCCCCAGCTGGTGATCCCCGTGCTGGCTCTGGTGGCGCTGGCGGCATGGGCCGCCTGGCTGGGCTGGGACCAACTTCGTGACGTGCACCCCGACGGATCCACGACCGGGCCCTACGAGGCGTGGCAGGTGATCGGGCTCGTCCTGACTCTGCTGGTACCGGTGTACTGGGCCGCATCCCGGCGCCACGTCGTGGGCGCTGTGCTCGGCACCACCGCCGGTCTGACCGTGGCCGCCTTCTACGACTGGTCGGACGACGGCAGCGGCCTCTTCGTGATCGGCGTGGGGACGGTCACGGTGGGAAGCCTCGCCGCGACCGCCGCCCTTTCCGCGGTCATCGCTGCCGCGACACGAGGCCGGCCCGACCATCACCGCTGAGTGGGGTGCGGCCGCCCTCCTGTCACCATCCGATGTGGGGCTCGCCCAGGACCTTGCTGCCGATGTGTGCGGCGAGTTCCTGGGCCCGGGGCAGGTCGCCGAACTTGCCCACGTGGACGAAGACGGTGTGGTGATCGGTCCACCCGTCCCACTGGGCGTCCTCGCCGTGGAACACGACGGCGAAGAGCCCGACCTCGTCATCGCGCTCCGCCAGTAGCGCGCACAGGCTCTTGGCCTGCATGTACGCCGTTGCGGAGTCGGTGGTCCGGAGAACGGGATACGCCATGGAATTGCCCATGGCCGTACCGTCACATGCCTTCGCAAGCCTCCGCCAGCAGGTTTCCGCGCCTGGAACAGGGGCACCCAGAAACCAGTACGGCCGGGTGACGGTTGGTCACGCCCCGTGTCCGGGGAGTGTGGGTGGGAGGCCGAATCGGGGGAGCAAGGTCGCGTCGAAGCGGGTGAAAGCGCTGATGCGGTCGCCGGTGGGGGTGGCGGTGAGGGTGAGGACGAAGAGGCCTGAGGCGGGGCGGGTGGCAGTGGGGGTGCTTGTGCTTGTGCTTGTGCGGAGGTAGGCGGCGAAGGCGGGCTGGGCGTTGGCTCGGGTCGGGATCAGGTCGACTCTGCGGCCCGAGTCGAAGATCGCGGCGAAGAGGCGGGCCGCGGCGGGGCGGCCTTCGTACGTGAGGGGGATCGGCGGCATGGAGACGAGGACGTCGTCGGTGAGGAGGGCGAGCAGCGCGTCCAGGTCGCCGGATTCGTAGGCGCGGACGAAGGCGGTCACGAGTGCCTGTTCGGAGGGGCTTCCGGGGGTGGGTACCGCGCCGGCGCTGCGGTGCTTCAGGGTGGCGCGGGCGCGTTTGAGGGCGCTGTCGACCGCGCCGGCGGTCGCGTCGAGCATCTCGGCCACCTCGGCCGCCTTGAATCCGAGGACGTCGCGCAGGACAAGTACGGCTAGCTGGCGGGGCGGCAGGGTCTGGAGGGCCGTGACGAAGGCCAGGGAGAGCGACTCCTTCTGCTCGTAGCGGGCCTCGGGGCCGAGCGGGGTGTCGAGCGCCCCGTCGAGGAGGGCGTCGGGCAGCGGCTCGAGCCAGGGGACCTCGCCGCGCCGGGTGGGCTCGGGCGGTACGACGCCGGGCATGTCCCACTCGCGGGCGCGGCGCCGGTGGGCGGAGCGGCGCGCGTTGAGGCAGCGGTTGGTGGCGATCCGGTAGAGCCAGGTGCGGATGGATGCGCGGCCCTCGAAGCCGCCGAGACCCTGCCAGGCGGCCAGCAACGTGTCCTGGAGGACGTCCTCGGCGTCCTGGAGGGAGCCGAGCATCCGGTAGCAGTGCACGTGCAGCTCTCGACGGTGCGGCTCGGTCAGCGCGCGGAACGCCTCACCGTCGCCGTCCCGCGCCCTGGTGATGAGGTCGGCTGTGGTCAGGTCGGCTGTCATGGGCTCCACCACCTCCATCGTGTACGGACACCGGTCGGGCAGCGAACCGGGCGACGGGCGAGCGCCCGGTTTCTGTGGGGCGCGGTGTCTGTCTCTTCGGGAGGAGTGAAACGGAGAGGAGTCGGAGTGATGCTGCTGCTCAAGGACAAGGTCGCTGTGATCCACGGGGCCGGGGGCGCGATCGGCGGCGCCGTCGCGCGTACGTTCGCGGCGGAGGGCGCGGAGCTCTTCCTGGCCGGGCGCCGCCAGGGCCCCGTCGAAGCCGTCGCCGAGGACGTCGTCGCGGCCGGCGGGTCGGCGGTGGCGGCGGAGGTGGACGTCCTCGACGAGGGGGCGGTGGACCGGTACCTGCGGTCGGTGACCGAGCAGGCGGGGCGGCTCGACGTCTCGTTCGACGCCGTCGGCATCCCGAACGCCGAGATCCTGGGCGTCCCGCTGACGGACCTGG
Source organism: Streptomyces sp. NPDC058579 (assembly GCF_042718575.1). Lineage (NCBI taxonomy): Bacteria > Bacillati > Actinomycetota > Actinomycetes > Kitasatosporales > Streptomycetaceae > Streptomyces > Streptomyces sp. NPDC058579. The sequence goes on along the minus strand of NZ_JBHXPI010000003.1, from coordinate 126,389 downwards.
ACGCCGAACGCTTCGCCCTGCCGATCACGGCGTACACGCGCGCGTACTTCCTGACCGCGCGGCTCGCGGCCCGGCGGATGGTCGAGCGGGGATCAGGGGTGATCATGACCGTCACCGCGCTCCATTCCCGTACCGGCATCCCCCTGGTGGGCGGTTACGGCCCCGCGATGGCGGCGAAGGAAGCCCTCACCCGCGCCCTGTCCGCCGAACTCGCCCCGCTCGGCCTCCGCGTCGTCGGCCTGCGCCCCCAGGCCATGCCGGAGACCCGCACGATCCGCGAGGCATTCCAACCGCGCGCCGAGGCCTCGGGCCTGACGTGGGAGCAGTGGCAGCACGCTCTCGCGACCCGGACCCACCCGCGACGGCTCATGTCCCTGGACGAACTGGCACACGTGGCGGCCTTCCTGGCCTCCGACCGCGCGAGCGGTCTTACCGGGACCACCGTCAACCTGACGATGGGCAGCCTGGACGACTAGGACCCGCTAGCACCCGCACGCGGACGCACGACGGCCCCGGCGCGCGGAGTGCGCGCCGGGGCCGTCGGGTGCCGTGAGGCGGGGTACTACCGGTGCTTACTGGCCGGCCGTCTTCTTCTTACGGAGGAAGAAGATCGCGCCGCCGCCGAGAACCACGAGGAGCGCGGCGATGCCGGCGATCATCGGGGTGGCGTTGGAGCTACCGGTCTCGGCGAGGTCGCCACCACCGGTGGTGGAGCCCGTCGTGGAGGTGCCGGGCGTGCCCTCGGTGGGCGGGGTGGAGACGGAGGGCTCGGTCGACGGGGTCTCCGACGGGAGCGGGCCCGGGGTGGCCGTCTTGCAGTCGAGAACGCCCTTGAAGTTCTTCTCGAAGCCGTTCGGGCCGGTGATCGTGAAGTCGTAGGCCTCGTCCTCGGCGAGCGGGATCGTGACCGTCTTCGACTGGCCGGCGCCGATGGTGACCTTCTGGCCCTTGACCTCGAAGTTGAAGTCCTCGTCACCCTCGTTGGAGGCCGTGACGTCCAGGCCGCCCTTGGCGCAGTTCTTCTCGGCCGAGACGGCCGGGATCGCGCCCTTCTTCGCCCACGTGGCGTTGGCCTTGGCGGTGACGCTGGAGGTGCTGGTGCCGGCCAGGATCAGGGTCTGGCTCCTGACCTTCGTCGAGACGAAGGCACGGCCGATCGGAACGGTCGTGTCGGCCTGGACCTTGAGCTCGGCGGCGCCGTCCGGGGTGCCGGCCGGGATGTCGAAGAAGACCTGGCCGCCCTTGGCGACGTTGGTGACGACCTTGCCGTCCTTGTCGACCAGCTTGACGCCCGCGGGGGCGCCCGGGGCGAGGGAGACCTCGGCCGAGGCGGAGTTGGTGTCGACCGTGATCGGGCCGAGGCGCTCGCCCGACTTACCGGCGACGGAAGACGGGGAGAGGCTGAGGGAGGCCTTGGGCTCCTCCAGGTTCACCGCCTCCTTCTCCAGGTACTCGGTCAGCTTCTTGGCGTCCTTGTTGACCGGCTTGGCGTCGACGTTGTCCGAGAAGTGCCAGATCGCGGCCTGCGTGGCAGCGGCGGCGGTCTTCTCGGTCAGGTTCTTCGCGCCGACCTTCGCCGCGAGGGCGTTGAGGTCGTTCACCTGCGGGTACGAGTTCTGCAGGATCCAGCGGATCTTGCCCGCGTTCTCGTTGTTGTGCAGGGACGACTGGTCCCAGCCGACCTCCTTGTACTCCTGGCCCGTCTTGGCGCCGGTGTACAGGTCGATGCAGTAGGTCTGCAGCGTGCCGCCGGGCGTCGCCTGCATCTGGAACAGGCCGGCGGAGATCTCGCCCTTGCCCTTGATCTTGACCGTGTCGAAGACGGTGAGCTTGCCCAGCGTGGCGGTCGCGCCGCCGGTGCCGTCAGCCCCGTCCTCGGCCAGCGCCGGTCCCGCTACAGCTATCGCACCCGCAGCGACGAGGCCGGAGACCACGGTCGCGGCGGCAAGGCGGGCAACGCCGCGCCTCCGAACAGAAAACATGAATTTCCCCTCCGGGCGAGCTGCTCCGTGCCATCCGTCATGACATGACACGTGGGGGGAGCGCATCGCCAGCAGAATCACAGACCCGGTTGACTCACTGTCGACTCAAGTGCTTACTCAAGTCCCGTATGAGTACCTGGGAATCCTAGGTACGGGGAAGCCCCGAGTGCCCGCCCATACGAGCTGATAACCATACCGACTCAGAATCGTTATGACCGGGCGCCTCCGAGCGGGAATCCGCAGGTCACGGAGTCGACAAATCACCTCACAACTCCCGGTCACCGCACGGGTTCGAGCACCTGGGCCGTCTTCGAGGGTTCCGGAGCCTCCCAGGGGTCCCGCTCCACCCCTCCCCCGGCTCCGTTCCCCTGACGTTCCGTCGTCCGTGGCTCGCCCTTCACCACCCGCCGGAACGCCGCCGTTCCGCGCGTCAGATCGTGGCCCACCGCGACCGCGTCGACGTCCACGAACGTCCTGCGCCGGCCCTCCGGGAGCCCGGCGCCGTCCTCGCCCGCGACCTCCTCCTCCCGTACCCGCAACCGGCCGTGCACGACCAGCGGCTCCCCCACCGAGACCGACGCGGCGAGGTTCGCGCCGAGCGCCCGCCACGCGAACACCGTGTAGAAGCTGGTGTTTCCGTCCGACCAGGTGCCCCGCTCCCGGTCCCAGCGGCGCGCGGTCACCGCGAACCTGAACCGGGCCACCCCGCCCGTCGCCGTGTCCCGGTACTCCACGCTCGTGGCCACGTTCCCGACGAGCGTCACCATCGTGTCGTTCATGCCGTTCCCCCCGTTTCGAGCCTTTCAGGCCATTCAGGCCTTTCAGAGTGCTTCGGTGCGCTCCATGACGTTCATGGCCTTCATGAACGTCATGACTCTCATGGTGGACCCGTTCGGCGAAGCGCGCCGAGGCCTGTGGAGGGAGGGCGGGTTGGGGAAAACTCCGTCACCCCGAAGGGTGCGGACTCACGCGAGGCTCACCTCAGCCGCGCCCCCGGCCTCGTACCGCCCCACCGCATGCCGACCGCGCCGAGCCGCGCCATCCGTGCCCCCGAGCGCGTCCCCGACACCGTCACGAACTGGTCGCGCACCTCCCGGTACCGCATCAACTCCGCCGCGATCGGGTCCAGGACGCGGGCCCGTCCGCACGCGGCCGCCGCCTCGCGCAGCTTCCGTTCGGCCTCCTGGCCGTACCGCTTGGCGGGCCCCTTCACCGCGGCCGCGCACGCCCACTCCACCAACGGGCCGCCCGCGATGCCACCGAGCATGATGAGGACGGGCGGTAGCAGTCCGGGCTCCACGACGCCGACGATCTGGCCGACCAGCCACACCGCGCCGAAGATCTGCAGGAACGTCATCAGGACCTGCGCCAGGACGGCCGCAGGCCACCACGCCGGGCGCGGGGGCCGGGCGGCCGGGTCGCCGATGGTCGTGGTGAGTTCGTCGAGCGCCTCCGGCAGCCCGTCGGCGCCGCGGGCCGCCGCCTCGCGCACCGCCTGCGCCCAGGGCGCCGGGAGCCCGCGCGAGGCGTCGTCGGCGACGACCCGTACGGCCTGTTCCACCCGCTGCCGGGCGGTGAGTTCGTCCTCGAGCGGCGCCTGGAGGCGGGGGTCGGTGGAGCCGTGCGCGCGGAGCCGTTCGTACCAGCGGTAGAGCCGCAGCCAGGGCGTGCCGCAGGCGCGGATGGCGCCCCGGCGCCAGACGCGTTCGGCGGCCTCGCCCGCCGCGGTGGCGCCGACGGCGACGGCGAGCCGGGCCGCGAAATCCTCCCGGGCCCGCTCCCCCAGGCCGGTCTGGCCGTCGGAGACGTACGCCGTACGGAGCCGGGCCGCCGCCGCGTCGACGTCGGCGGAGAGGCGGAGCGCGGGGGCGGTGCGTTCCTGGACGAATCGGCCGAGGAGTTCGCGCAGTTCGCCGACGCCCTCGCCGGTGAGGGCGGAGAGCGCGAGGACGGTGGCGCCGGGTTCGCCGTGTTCGCCGAGGGCCATGCCGTCCTCGTCGAGGAGGCGGCGCAGATCGTCGAGGACGAGGTCGACGGACTCGCCGCCCAGCCGGTCGATCTGATTGAGGACCACGAAGGTGACCTCGGCGTGGCCGGCGAGCGGCCGCAGGTAGCGCTCGTGGAGCGCGGCGTCGGCGTACTTCTCCGGGTCCACGACCCAGATCACCGCGTCGACCAGACCCAGGACGCGGTCGACCTGGACGCGGTGGCCGGTGACGGCCGAGTCGTGGTCGGGCAGGTCGATCAGGACGAGGCCCTGGAGGTCCTCGTCGGCGGCGCCGCCCGCGAGGGGGCGGCGGCGGAGCCGGCCGGGGACGGCGAGGCGGTCGAGGAGTCCGGCGGAGCCCTCGGACCAGCTGAGCGCGATGGGCGCGGAGGTGGTGGGGCGGCGAAGCCCCGTCTCGGAGACGGGGACGCCGGCGAGGGCGTTGAAGAGCGTCGACTTGCCGCTGCCGGTGGGTCCGGCGATCGCGACGACGGTGTGCCGGGCGGAGAGCCGCTGGCGGGCGGCGGCCTCGTCGAGTACGCGTCCGGCCTCGGCGAGCGTGTCGTTCGCCAGTCGCGTACGGGAGAGGCCGACGAGTTCGTGCAGGGCGTCGAGGCGGGTGCGCAGGGAGCCGCCGTACTGCCCGCCGAGGGCCGGAAGGCTGTCCTCCGCAGGGTCGTCGGGGGCGCCCTCAGGGGCGTGTGCGCCCCGCTCGGCCGCCCTCCGCGCGATCAGCCCGTCGTCCCAACGATCGTCCACCGTGCTACTGCTCACCGGTCCTCACTTCTCCTTCTGCAGTACGGAGAGCGCGGCGATGAGCTCCGCCTGCGTCTCGGGGGTCACGTCGAGGGCGTCGAGGGGGGCGAGCCGCCGGTCGCGTTCGGTGTGCAGGGCGCGATCGAGGTACGTCATGACCAGCGCACCGCCCTTGTCGCGCAGGCGGAGGGCGGCCTGGGCGCCGAGGAGTTCGGCGAGGCGCTCGCCGGCGCTGCGGGTGCGGCGGCCGCCGAGGAGGGCGGCGGCGAGCAGGGCGGCGACGGTGTCGGCATCGGGCGCGGCGGTACGGGCGGTGCCGGGCCGTTCGGTGGTGCGCAGCTCTTCCTCGGCCAGTTCGTCGAGTTCGCGCCGCCAGCGCCGTACGGTCATGTCGATCCGCTCGGCCGCCTCCCGGTCGGGCGCGGTGTGGGCGGTGCCGAGGGCGGCCGCGGCGGGTTCGCGGCGCCAGGATTCCCGTACGCGTTCGTCGGCGGCGGCGGCCGCGCACTGGAGCAGCGCGGCGAGCGACTCGACGAGGGCGTCGAGCAGTTCGCCGGCGGTGCTGTCGCGGGGGTAGCCGCGCCAGCGGGTACGGGCGTCGCCGGCGAGGACGGCGCCGCGGCCCAGCTGCTGCCGGACGCGCTCGCGCTGCTCCGCGTACGCCCCCTCGACGGCGCCGCCGAGCCGGACGGCGGCGGCGTACTGGGCGGCGACCGCCGCGGCGAGTTCGGGCATCCGGCGGTCCAGGGAGTCGATGACGCCGGTGGCGGTCCGGCCGACGGCCTGCTGGCGGGCCGCGGGGTCCTGGGCGCGGTGGGCGAGCCAGGCGCGGAGCGGGGCGACGGCGTTGTCGGGCAGCAGCCCGCTGCCGCCGCCCGCGGACTCGGGCAGCTCGGGAATGGTGAACCGGGGCACTTCTCCGAGCCCGGCCTTGTCGAGCAGGGCCTCGTACTGCCGGGAGACCTCGCCGATGATCTGGTGCGGGACGCGGTCGAGGACGGTGACGAGCATGGCGTCGTACTCCTTGGCGGTACGGAGCAGGTGCCAGGGGACGGCGTCGGCGTACCGGGAGGCGGTCGTGACCATGACCCAGATGTCGGCGGCGCAGATCAACTCGGCGGCCAGCAGCCGGTTCTCGACGACGAGGGAATCGATGTCGGGCGCGTCGAGCAGGGCGAGGCCGGGGACGAGGGCGGTGGAGGTCTCGACGCGGAGCGCGTTCTCCTCCTGGGGCTCGTCGCCGGCCTCCTCGTCGTGCTGGGGCAGCCAGACGCGGGTGAGCTGGGGCAGGACGCGCATGCCGGCGAACCAGTGGTGGTCGTCGGGGTGGCAGACGAGCACGGGCGTACGCGTCGTGGGCCGGAGCACTCCGGCCTCGCTGACGCGGCGCCCCACAAGGGAGTTGACGAGCGTGGACTTCCCGGCCCCCGTGGACCCGCCGACGACGGCGAGCAGGGGGGCGTGGGGGTCTTTCAGCCGGGGCACCAGATAGTCGTCGAGCTGAGCGAGCAGCTCGGCCCGGCTCTGGCGGGCGCGTGGGGCGCCTGGGAGGGGGAGTGGGAGACGCACGGCGGCGACACAGTCGCGCAGGGCGGAGAGTGCGTCGATCAGCTGAGGCCGTTCGTCCAAGGTCACCACATGCGAAGAATGCCCAATTTTGGAGCCTTTTTGAAGCGTATAAGGGCCCTGCGCGCCGACGGAACGAAGGATGACGGGCGCCTCAGGCATAACGAGTGCACAACACCCGGGCCGAGTGGCGTGAAAAACACTGCGGGAATCGCACCTGCCTGCGATTATCGTTCCGCTTCACCGAACCTCCACATCGTGGCACGCAGGTGAAGCAACCGGGCCAAGGGGATCGGAGCCCTATCCTTGTCCCGACCGGCCAAGCCCCACCCACCAGGGGCTCCCGGCCACCGACCCACCACCCGGCCCCCGTAGCTCAGTGGATAGAGCAGGTGCCTTCTAAGCACTTGGCCGCAGGTTCGAGTCCTGCCGGGGGCGCTCCGCACAGACCCTCCTTCGGGAGGGTCTTTTTTGCTGGTCATGGCCGGTTCTGGGTGGATGTCGCGGGGGTCGGACGTGGCCCTTGGCGGGGGTGGGGCACACCCGGGGCGCTTGCGGGAGGCGGACGCCTTGTCGGCACGCACCCGATCGGGGCGGGCGCGGGCCTGCCGGGCCCGATGCGGGGCACGCGGACCCTCTCCGGCGCGGGTTCGAACCGCGGTGAGTCTCCGCGGCGCCCATTGAAACTGACGCTTCTTCAGGTCGGAAGCCCCGCGCACGGCGCCTGCGTACAGTGACTGCCATGTTCGTCAAAGTCTGTGGGCTGCGCACCGAGTGCGACGTGGAGGTCGCCGTCGAGGCCGGCGCCGACGCCATCGGGTTCGTCTTCGCCGAGAGCCCGCGCCGCGTCGACCCCGACGCGGCCGCCCGGCTCGCCGCCCGCGTACCGGACGGCGTACTGACCGTCGGCGTCTTCCGCGACCAGCCGCTCGACGACGTACGCGCCCTCGCCGACGCCACCGGCGTGCGCGCCGTCCAGCTGCACGGGCACGAGGACCTCGCGTACTTCGACGCCCTGCGCGCCGCCCTGCCCGCCGGGCGGACCTTCATCCGCGCGGCGTCCGTGCGCGACGAGGCCCCCGCCTTCGGCGAGCGCGGCGAGGACGTGCTGCTCCTCGACGCACCCGTCCCCGGCGCGGGCGAGACCTGGGACCTCACCGGCAAGCGGCTCCCCGGCCCCGAGGTCCGCTGGCTGCTCGCCGGCGGCCTCACCCCCGGGAACGTCGCCGCGGCCGCCCGCACCGCCCGCCCCTGGGGCGTCGACGTCTCCAGCGGCATCGAGTCCAGCCGCGGGGTGAAGGACCCGGAGCTGATCCGCGCCTTCCTGGCGGCGGCCCGTGGCGCTGGGCCCGTGGCCCGCGGTCCGCGATCCGCATCCGCGTGAAGGAGTAGTGACCTACCCCAATCACCCCGTACCACATGGGGAGTTGGGCTATCTTGCCCGATGTGGATCAGTTGACCGCTGAAGACCCCAGCCACATCGGCGCCTATCGCCTGATCGCCCGGCTGGGCGCGGGCGGGATGGGCCTGGATCGGATGTCCGGGGCGGGGTGGCTGCCGCCGCTCCCCAGGGGAGTACGGCTGTAGTGGCGGTGACCGCAGCTGCGCGCAGGGCTGCGCGGCGAGTCACTTGGAAGTGGGGCGTCATCCGCTTCGGCTCCGCGTTCTCCTTCATACCGACAGGTTGAGCCGTCGTGGCGCCCGCCGCGGGTCTGACACTCCCGCCGGATGGGCTGAAGCCAGGGCGGAACCCGTCCGGCGCGTCCGTAATACCCTCTTCCTCACCAGGTTGCTTACGGATCAAGGACTGCGAAGGACTACGAGTGGAACTGGCCGAGTACGCGGAGTACGCCGTCCGCCTCGTCAACACCGAGGCGCCGGCGAAGGGTCAGGACTCGCTCAGCTCCGTCGAGGTGGTCAAGGAGCTCTTCGGGCCCGCCGCGCAGATGGCCCGGCGGGTCACCGATGCCGATCTGACCCGGTTCCGGGCCGTACGGGCGCGGCTGCGGGGCGTGTTCGTCGCCGCCGACGCGGGCGATCACACCCGGACCGTCGATCTGCTCAACTCCCTCCTCCTGGAGTTCCCGGTCTCTCCGCAGATCTCCGGTCACGACCAGATCGACGACGAGGGCCGGCCCCGCTGGCACATGCACCTCGCCGACCACTCGTCCAACGCCACCACCGGGTACGCCGCGCTCTGCGCCATGGGGCTCGCCTTCCACCTCACGGCGTACGGGCCCGGCCGGCTCGGGCTCTGTGAGGCGGCGCCCTGTCGGAACGCCTACCTCGACACCTCCACCAACCGCTCGCGCCGCTACTGCTCCGACCGCTGCGCCACCCGCGCCAACGTGGCCGCCTACCGGGCCCGCAAGCGTCAGGAGGGCGCCGCCGTCAGCGGGTCGTGACCCGGCGCGGCAGGTCGGCCAGGAGCGTGGCGAGGTCCCCGGCGGGGATGCCGCCGCCCTGGGCGATCTCCGCCGAGCCGCCGCCCCGGCCGCCGAGGAGCTCCTTGACGAGCGCGGCCGCGTCCCGGCCGGCCTCTCGGGCCGGGGTGTTGACGGTCAGGACCAGACCGCCCGCCGTGGTGGCGACAGCGACGACGCCGGGGCGCTCGTGCGGGAGGCGGTCGCGGATCGCAAAGGCCAAGGCGCGGGCCTCGTCTGCCGGGCCTTCGGTGGTCGTGGTGACGACCAGGGTGCCGTCCGCGTCGACCGCCCGGCCCGCGAGCTCGGCGGCGCGGGCGGCGGTGGCCTGTGCCTTGAGGCGGGCGTTCTCGCGGTCGGCCGCCTTGAGGCGGTCCATGAGGCCCGCGATCCTCTCGGGGAGTTCGGCGCGGGGCGCGTTCAGCTGCTCGGCGATGCGGGTGACCAGGTCGCGCTCGCGGGCCAGGTAGCCGAAGCCCTCCACGCCCACGGCCGCCTCCAGGCGGCGCATGCCCGCGCCGACCGAGGACTCGGCGGTCAGGGCGACCGTACCGATCTGGGCGGCGTGCTCGACGTGGGTGCCGCCGCACAGCTCGCGCGACCAGGCCCCACCGATCTCGACGACCCGGACCTTCTCCCCGTACGTCTCGTCGAAGAGGGCGAGCGCGCCGAGCTCCTTCGCCTCCGGCAGGGTCATCCAGCGGACGCCGACCGGCAGGTCGCGGCGCAGGGCCCGGTTGGCGGCCTCCTCGACCTCGCTCCGTACGGCCGCGGAGAGGGCGCCGCGCCAGGGGAAGTCCAGGCGCAGGTAGCCGGGCCGGTTGTAGGAACCGGCCTGCAGGGCCGTCGGGCCGAGGATCTCGCGCAGGGCCGCGTGCAGGACGTGCGTACCGGAGTGGGCCTGGCGGGCGCCGAGCCGCCACTCGGGGTCGACGGCCGCCACCACCGCGTCCCCGGCGGCGAGTTCGCCCGCGGTGACCCGGACCTGGTGGACGACCAGGCCCGGCAACGGCCGTTGGACGTCCAGTACTTCGGCCTCGCCCGAGGCGCCGGAGATACGGCCCGCGTCGCTGTCCTGGCCGCCCGACTCCGCGTAGAAGGGGGAGCGGTCCAGGACCACGGTGGCCAACTCGCCCTCCCTCGCCACCGGGATCGTTCCCTCGGCGCCCAGGACCGCCAGGACCTTCGACTCCGTCGTCGGCGTCGACCACGCCTGCCAGTCCGTCGGTCCGTGCGCGTCCAGGACGGTACGGAGGGCGGACGTGTCGGCCGCTCCGCCGGACTTGCGGGCGCGGGCATCGGCGCGGGCCCGCTCGCGCTGGGCGTTCATGAGGGCGGCGAAGCCCTCGCGGTCGACCTCGACGCCCTGCTCGGCGGCCATCTCCAGGGTCAGGTCGACGGGGAAGCCGTAGGTGTCGTGCAGCAGGAACGCCTGCGCGCCGGGCAGCGAACGGCCGCCGTCCTCCTTGACCTTGGCGACGGCGGTGTCCAGGACCGTCGTGCCCTGCTTGAGCGTCTTACGGAAGGCGTCCTCCTCGCCGTACGCCTGGTCGGCGATACGGGCGTACGACTCCACGACCTCCGGGTAGCTGGGGGCCATGCAGTCCCGGGCCACCGGCAGCAGTTCGGGCAGGGCCCGGTCGTGGAAGCCGAGTTGGCGCATCGAGCGGACCGAGCGGCGCAGGATGCGGCGCAGGACGTAGCCGCGGCCCTCGTTGCCGGGGGCGGTGCCGTCGGCGAGGAGCATGAGGGCGGTGCGGACGTGGTCGGCCACGACGCGGAGCCGTACGTCCGACCGCGCGTCGGCGCCGTAGCGGACACCGGCCAGGTCCGCCGCCCGGTCCAGGACCGGGCGGGTCTCGTCGATCTCGTACAGGTTGTCCACGCCCTGGAGGAGGGTGGCCATGCGCTCCAGGCCCATGCCGGTGTCGATGTTGCGGCGGGGCAGCTCACCGAGGATCGGGTAGCCGGACTTGCCGGGGCCCTCGCCGCGCTCGTACTGCATGAAGACGAGGTTCCAGAACTCCATGTACCGGTCCTCGTCGATGGCCGGGCCGCCCTCGCGGCCGAGGGCCGGGCCCCGGTCGTAGTACAGCTCCGAGCACGGGCCGCAGGGTCCTGGGACGCCCATGGACCAGAAGTTGTCCTCGTCGCCGCGGGCCACGATCCGCTCGTCGGGCAGCCCGGCGACCGCGCGCCAGATGGACCGGGACTCGGTGTCGGAGTGGTGGACGGTCACCCAGATCTTCTCCGGGTCGAGGCCGTAGCCGCCGTCGGCGCGGGACGCGGTGGACAGCTCCCAGGCGTGGGCGATGGCCTCCTCCTTGAAGTAGTCCCCGAAGGAGAAGTTGCCGTTCATCTGGAAGAAGGAGCCGTGCCGGGTGGTCCTGCCGACCTCCTCGATGTCCAGCGTCCGTACGCACTTCTGCACGCTCGCCGCCCGCTGCCACGGCGGGGTGGCCTCGCCCGTGAAATACGGCTTGAAGGGGACCATGCCCGCGTTGACGAACAGCAGCGTCGGGTCGGGCGTGGGCAGCGGCGCGCTCGGTACGACGGCGTGGCCCCGGGCCGCGAAGTGGTCGAGGAAGCGCTGGCGGATGTCGGCGGTACGCAAGGGGCTCACTGCTCCAGTGGAGGTCGGAGGGGGCTCGGGCCTGTCGTTTGGATCAGGCCGGATCAGGGAGCGGGGTCTGGTGCCGTGGATCGCAAGGCGGAGGAGGGCGTCAACGCGGAGCGTTGGCAACCGACGACAACGCGGCGAGGCACGGCGCCAGGGCCCGCGAGCCCGGCCGGATCCAAACGACAGGCCCGAGGTGCGGCTGTGCGGGCCGGGTGTCGTGGGCCGAGGAAGGCGGCGTGGCCGGCTCCCCCGGGTGCGGGGTGGGTGGCCTGGGTCCAGCCGGCTCGCTCGTAGAAGGCGAGGGCGGCGCGGGCGGCGACCGAGGTCAGCAGCCAGCAGCGGCCGTCGGCGCGGTCCTCGGTGACCGCGTGCAGCAGCCGGGCGCCGAGGCCGGTGCCCCGCGCGCGGGTGGCGACGGCGAGTTCGTCGACCTCACGGGCGCCGCACAGCCAGTCGCCGGTACGGGCCTCCCCCAGTGCCGCCGCTATCGACGGGTAGCAGCGGTCGGTGGGGAAGGGGGACGGGGTGGTCCAGGCCGTCGCCCAGCCCAGGACCGTGCCGCCGACGCTGCCGCCGGCTCCGGCTCCGGCTCCGGCTCCGTCGCAGTCACCGTCGCAGTCGCAGTCGGAGTCGCAGTCGCAGTCGCCGACGCAGTCACCGAAGCCGAAGCCGTTGCCATCGCCGTCGCCCTCGCCAGCCACCGCGAGCGCCGCCGTGAAGCCCGGCCGGTCCACGTCCGCGCGGAGTCGGCGGAGGTACGTGTCGGCCCGTTCCGGGCCTTCGCCCCAGGGCGGGGCGCCGAACGCGTCCGCGTACACGGCGCGTACGCCGTCCGCGTGCGCGAGCAGGCGGCTCCCCGAGACCGGCCGGACGACGACGGACGTGGCGGTCATGAAGCGGCTCTCACCGAGGGAGCCGGCAGCGGGGTGAGGGAGGCGTACTCCAGGGGCGCGGACGGGTCGATCGACACGTTCAGTGGCGCGGGTTCGGCCCCGGAGCGTACGAGGAGGTCGCCGACGGCCGCGATCATCGCGCCGTTGTCGGTGCACAGCGTCATCGGCGGCACGCGCAGCTCCACCCCGGCGGCGGCGCAGCGCTGTTCGGCGAGGCCCCGCACCCGCGAGTTCGCCGCGACGCCGCCGACCACGATCAGCGTCTTCACGTCGTACGCCTCGCAGGCCGCGAGCGCCTTGCGGGTCAGCACGTCGGCGACGGCCTCCTGGAGGGCGGCGGCGCCGTCGGCGACCGGCACGTCCTGGCCCTGGAGGCGATGCTTCTCGACCCAGCGGGCGGCGGCGGTCTTGAGGCCGGAGAAGGAGAAGGCGTACGGGTCGTCCCCTGGCCGGGTCAGCGGCCGGGGGAAGTTCACAGCGCGCGGGTCGCCGTCCCGTGCGGCCCGGTCGATGGCGGGCCCGCCGGGGTAGGGCAGGCCGAGGATGCGGGCGACCTTGTCGAAGCACTCGCCGGCGGCGTCGTCGAGGGTGTCGCCCAGGTGCAGGATCGGCTCGCGCACCAGGTCCCGTACGAGCAGCAGGGACGTGTGGCCGCCGGAGACGATCAGGACCACGCACGGCGAGGGCAGCGGGCCGTGCTCCAGGGTGTCGGCGGCGACGTGCCCGGCGAGGTGGTGCACTCCGTAGAGCGGGACCCCCGCCGCGTACGCGAGCGACTTGGCCCCGGCGAGGCCCACTTGGAGGGCGCCGGAGAGCCCGGGGCCCGTCGTGACGGCGACCGCGTCGATCTGGCCGAGGCGCAGCCCCGCCTGGTCCAGGGCCTGCCGCACGACCGGGTTGAACGCCTGGAGGTGCGCCCGGGCGGCGATCTCCGGCACGACGCCGCCGAAGCGGGCGTGCTCGTCCATGCTCGACGCCACCACGTGCGCGAGGAGCTTCCCGTCCCGCACGATCCCCGCACCGGTCTCGTCGCACGACGACTCGATCCCGAGCACCACTGGTCCGCCCACTGCGCCACTCCTTCTGCACTGATTACGCACCTGCAATATATGTGCAACAAGAGCGGCGCATAGCGTTCAATTTCATTCCATTGCAACGCAACGAGAGCTCACCGTTGCATTGCAATCGATCCCGTTGCAACGAAATTGCCCCAACTACCTGCGATTACTGGTTTCTTGCGCAACAGACTTGTTGCCAGACCCTCGAACGCAACGTAGTGTTTCGGCTATCAGAAACAACGAGGTCAAGGAGAAAACCATGCAGACGTTCAAGACCCCCGCCCCCGTCACCGCCGTCCTCGACATCCCCGCCGGCGTCATCCGGCTCGTCGCCGCCGACCGGGTCGACACCACGGTCGAGGTCCGGCCCGCCGACCCGGCCAAGAGCCGCGACGTGAAGGCCGCGGAGGTGACCGAGGTCGCCTACGCCGACGGCGTCCTGCGGGTCGAGGTCCCCGAGGCGAAGAGCCGGGTGCTCGGCAACAGCGGCTCCATCGAGGTGATCGTCCAGCTGCCGGCCGGCTCCCGGGTCGAGGCGAAGGCGGCCGCCGGTGAGTTCCGCTCCACCGGGCGGCTCGGCGACGTCGAGTTCGAGGGCCAGCAGGGCACGGTCGAGCTCGACGAGACCGCGAACGCCCGGCTCGTGCTCCAGGCCGGCGACGTCTCGGTGGCCCGCCTGGGCGGCCCCGCCGAGATCGGCACCCAGCAGGGCGACATCCGCGTCGCCGAGGCCGTGCGCGGCACGGTCACCCTGCGCACCGAGTCCGGCTCCATCACCGTCGGCGCCGCCCGCGGAGTCTCCGCATCCCTCGACGCCGGCACCACCCACGGCCGGATCCACAACGCGCTCCAGAACTCCGGCGGCGCCGCCGCCGAGCTGACCATCCACGCGACCACCGCCCTCGGCGACATCACGGCCCGCAGCCTCTGAGCCCCCGGGGCCACCGCACCTCACCCCTCCCGCCTCGACAAGGAGTGACCACCCATGAACGACCTCGCCATCGCGGCGACCGGACTGCGCAAGTCCTACGGTGACAAGACCGTCCTCGACGGAGTCGACCTGCGCATCCCCGCCGGGACCGTGTTCGCGCTGCTCGGCCCGAACGGCGCCGGCAAGACCACCGCCGTGAAGATCCTCTCCACGCTCGTCTCCGCCGACCAGGGCGAGATCCGGGTCGGCGGCCACGACCTGGCCACCGCCCCGCAGGCCGTACGCGCCGCGATCGGCGTCACCGGGCAGTTCTCCGCCGTCGACGGTCTGATCACCGGCGAGGAGAACATGCTCCTCATGGCGGACCTGAACCACCTCTCCAAGCGCGAGGGACGGCGGGTCGCCGCCGAACTCCTGGAGCGCTTCGACCTCGTGGAGGCCGCGAAGAAGCCCGCCTCCACCTACTCCGGCGGCATGAAGCGCCGGCTCGACATCGCCATGACGCTGGTCGGCGACCCGCGGATCATCTTCCTCGACGAACCGACCACCGGCCTCGACCCGCGCAGCCGCCACAACATGTGGAAGATCATCCGCGAGCTCGTCTCCGACGGCGTCACCGTCTTCCTCACCACCCAGTACCTGGAGGAGGCCGACGAACTCGCCGACCGCATCGCGGTGCTGCACGGCGGAAAGATCGCCGCAGAGGGCACCGCGGAGGAACTGAAGCGGATCGTCCCGGGCGGGCACGTACGGCTCCGCTTCTCCGACCCGGCCGCGTACCAGGCCGCCGGCGCCGCGCTCGGCGACGACGCCACCCGCGACGACGAGGCCCTCGCGCTTCAGCTCCCCAGCGACGGCAGCCAGCGCGAACTGCGCTCGATCCTCGACCGCTTGGACTCGGCCGGCATCGAGGCCGACGAGCTGACCGTGCACACGCCCGACCTCGACGACGTCTTCTTCGCCCTCACCGCCACCGCCGAGATCCCCACTCAGCCCAAGGAGGCTGTCCGATGAGCTCTCTCTCCCTCGCCGTGCGCGACTCCTCGACCATGCTGCGGCGGAACCTGCTGCACGCCCGGCGCTACCCGTCGCTCACCCTGAACCTGCTGCTCACGCCGATCATGCTGCTGCTGCTCTTCGTCTACATCTTCGGCGAGACGATGAGCGTGGGCATCGGCGGCGGCGAGCCGGACCGTGCCAAGTACATCGCCTACATCGTCCCCGGTCTGCTCCTGATGACCATCGGCAGCACCACGATCGGCACGGCGGTCTCCGTCTCCAACGACATGACCGAGGGCATCATCGCCCGCTTCCGCACGATGGCCATCCACCGCGGTTCTGTCCTCGTCGGACATGTCGTCGGCAGCGTGCTCCAGTCCGTCGTGAGCGTCGTCCTCGTCGGCGCGGTGGGCGTGGCCATCGGCTTCCGCTCCACCGACGCCACCGTCCTGGAGTGGTTCGCCGCCTTCGGACTGCTCGTGCTCTTCGCCCTCGCGCTCACCTGGATCGCCGTCGGCATGGGCCTGATCAGCCCGAACGCGGAGGCCGCCAGCAACAACGCGCTGCCGCTGATCCTGCTGCCGCTGCTGTCCAGCGCCTTCGTCCCGCTCTCCTCGATGCCGGGCTGGTTCCAGCCGATCGCCGAGTACCAGCCCTTCACGCCGGCCATCGAGACCCTGCGCGGTCTGCTGCTCGGCACCGAGATCGGCCACAACGGCTGGCTCGCGGTCGCCTGGTGCGTCGGTCTCGCGGTCCTCGGCTACTTCTGGTCCACCTCGAAGTTCAACGACGACCCGAAGTAGTCGCCGTGACCACGCGGGCCAGAGCCCGCGACGACCCCCCTACCACCCAGGGCGGCGTACACCGACCAACCGTCGGAGTGCGCCGCCCTCTTCGTGTGGTGCCCGGTCGCACCGGGCTCTCGTCAGCCCGTCAGGAACGAGCGGTACCAGGGGGCCGCCGCGGCCAGGCGGGCCAGGGGGCCCGGGCCCGGGGGGCAGGAGGCGGCGGGCCAGATGGACTCGCTCGCGTACCAGTGGTCCTGGGCCAGCAGCGCGAACTGGCGCTCGCTCGTCCGGCCGGGGACGGTACGGAGCCGGTCCAGGCAGGCGTCCCAGGACCAGTCGGCCCCGTCCTCGACCTTGGGCAGGACGTCGAGCGCGGCCAGCTCCGCCATCAGGTCGCCGTTGCTCACCGGGACGGGGTGGCTCGCGTGGTGGACGCCGGGCGGCGGGGCGGCCGGGGACACGGCCAGGGTGGCGATCAGGCGCGCGAGGTCGTCCACGTCCACGACGGAGAGCAGGCCGCGGCCGCCGTCCCAGCGGGCCGGGACGCGGGCGAGCAGCTCCGCCAGTGCGGGCACCACCCAGCGGTCGCCGGCGCCCAGAACGAGGCCCGGGCGCAGGACCGTTCCGGCCGCCGCGAGGACCGGGGTCTCGCCGGCCAGGCGGGTGCGGCTCGCGGGCGACACCGGGGCGGGGACGATTCCGTTCACCGCGATGCCGCGGTGCGGGCCCGGTCCGTAGACCGCGGAAGTGGAGAGGTGGACGATACGGTCCACACCCCAGTGGACGGCCTCCTCGACGAGGGCCGTGGTGCCGTCGACGTTGACCGCGGCGCACTCGGCGTCGTCCCCGGAGATCCGGGAGGCGAGGTGGATCAGGACGTCCGCGCCGCTCGCCGCCTTCCGCAGCGAGGCCCGGTCGGTCAGGTCCACGGACACCCATGTCACGCCCGGCGGGGCGGAGTCGGGGGCGGTGGCCGAGCGGCCGAGCGCCCGGACGGAGAACGTCCGGCCGGTGTCATGGGCGGTCGAGGTCAGGGCGTGCAGAACGCGGGAACCGACGAAGCCGGTCGCCCCGGTCAGGACGACGCGCACTGCGCTCACGAAGCGCCCACGGGGTCGTCGGCGGGGATACGCAGCCCGGCGATGACGTCGGCGGGGGCGAGAGCGGGCAGCAGACATCGCCACATGTCGCTGATCCGGCGGGGCAGGTCGGCGCGGCCGGTGGCGAGCTGGGACATGACCTGCGTACCGGTGTACGCGGCGACGAGGAGCTGGGAGAAGGCGGCCTCGTCCACGCCGTCGAGCAGCTGGCCCATCTCCCGGGCCCGGCCGAACTCCTGGTGGAAGTGGTCGGCCCACCACTCGTAGATCGCGTACTCCTGCGGGCCGACGACGCCCTGTTCGACGGCGAGCCGGACGCCGGCCCGCAGCAGGGTGTTGTGCTGCATCTCGACGGCGAGGTAGCCGGTCATGTCCAGGAGCTGCTGGAGGCCGCCCTCCCCCTCGGGGAACTTCAGATCGGCCGCCTGCTCCAGGATGACCGCGCGGGCCAGTCCCTCCTTCGACCGGAAATGGAAGTACACGGCGCCCGCCGTGACGCCCGCCCGGTCGAGGATCTTGGTGATGCTCGCGCCGAGGTATCCGGCCTCGTCGAACACCTCCGCCGCAGCTCGGAGCACCAACTCCCGAGTGCGGACCGCCCGTTCCTGCCTGTGTTCCGCCACTGCGCCTTTACCCCGTATACATCGACAAAGAAAAAGAGTGACCACTATCTTATGTGAGCGGCCTGCCACCACACCAGTGTGCAGGCCCGCGAATATCTTGAAACAGTCAGGGGAGAACTGTTGTGCCTCCGATAGAGCTCGCACCAGACCGGACGACCACCGGTCCCGTGCCCGTTCCGATGTCGTACACCCACAAGACCGACCCGGCCGAGGTGCTCCTCGTGAGCTGGTGCCGGACCGGGGACGACACCTTCACCATCACCGCCCGCTGGCCGCGCGAGCACACCTTCTACCTGGCGCGGCATGGCAGGTACGACCCCCTGTTCCTGACGGAGACCGTGCGTCAGACCCTGCCGATGCTCTCCCACGCCGCGTACGACGTCCCGTTCGGACACCAGCTGCTGTGGAAGGACTTCGCCTGGGACATCGACCCGGACGAGCTGTGGGACGACGGCCGGGACGCCCATGTCGAACTGCACATCACCTGCTCGGACGTGAAGTACCGCAAGGGGCGGGCGACCGCCCTCACCCTCTCCGTCGAGGCCACGCGCGCGGGGCGCCGGCTCGCCACGGCCCGGACGCGGTTCACGATCCAGGACCGGGCGGTCTACGAGCGGCTGCGCGGGCCGTACGCCGACATCGCGAGCGCCAACGCGCGCACCCTTCCGCTGCCGCCGCCGTCCCCGACGCACGAGACGGGCCGGACCCGGTTCCAGGACGTCGTGCTCTCCTGCACCGACGTCCCGCTGCGCTGGCAGCTGCGGACGGACACCTCGCACCCCGTCCTCTTCGACCACCCCGTCGACCACGCCCCGGGCATGCTGCTCCTGGAAGCCGCGCGCCAGGCGGCGCAGGCCGCGTCCCAGCCGCGGCAGACCCTGGTCACCGGCATGAGCTGCGACTTCACCCGGTACGCCGAGCTCGACGCGCCGTGCTGGATCACCGCGAGGGCGCTGCCTGACGACCCCAACGGGCGGCGGTGGATGCTGGTGACGGCGGAGCAGAACGGCGAGGAGATCTTCACCTCGGTCGTCGCGCTGTACGAGGTGCCCATCGCGCTCTGATACCACCGCACTCTGATCCCACCGCTTTCTGAGCGGTCCCCGCACATGCGGAGCCCGGGCGGCCGTCGGCCGTCCGGGCTCACGCGCGCGTGGATCAGGCCTCGTCCGCCGGCGCGGGGCGGGTGGCGAAGAGGGCGCCGTACTCGGTGACGCCCTCGCTGATGGCCGTCGCGCCGGCCAGGTGCAGGGCGTGCCAGAAGATCGCCTGGTTGGCGGTCACGACATGGAAGCCCAGTTCCTCCTCCAGCGGCTTGATGGTGCCGACGGCGCGGATACCGTTGCCCGCCACCAGGACGGCGTCCGGCCTGTGGGAGGCGACGGTGGTACGGAGCCACTCCGAGAGGTTCTGCGGCGTGATCGCCTTCTGGTTCGAGGGCAGCCCGCAGGGTCCGTGGTGGACCACGTCGAAGCCGAACTCCCGGAAGTAGTCCGCGCCCTGGCCGGAGAGCTTGTCGTCGAACCACGGCGGGTTGACGAGGGCGATGCGCTTCGCGCCGAGCGCGGTGAAGGCGGCCCGGGCGGCCCTCGTCGTGCCGGTGATCGGCAGCTCCCGGGTGACCGGGCGCAGCCGCTCGTACAGCTCCCGCTCCCCCGCCGCCTTCAGCACGTAGCTGGAGGAGGTGAAGCCGAGGGTCAGGGCGTGCAGGGGCGAGGCGGCGAGCTGCTCGACGGCGTGGTCCAGGAAGGGCGGTTCGACGAACGCGCGGACCGGGTCGTGCGGGATCTTCTCGTCCATCTCGCCACCGGCGCGCATCGCGCCGAAGTGGACGCGGGAGCCGTGGATGGAGACCGACGCGGGGGCCATGGCCTGGAGTTCGGCCTCGGGGCCGACGTCGGCGTGCGGGACGACGACGCCGATCCGGATGGCGGCGTCCCAGCCGTCGGTGGGCGTGGCGGCCTGTGGCGCGTGGGCGGCCTCGGTGACCTGGGTCATGGGTGTACTGCTCCTTACTTCGCTTCGTCGGCCAGCCGGCCGCCTGCCACCGTGCTCGTGCCGGAGTCGGAGTCGCTGAGGAACTTGGGGTGCCGGGCGCGCATCGAGCCGATGACGAACTCGTACGGGACGTCGTCGAAGGCACCGTGGTCGGTGAGGAACTCCATGGCGCCGGCGCCGCCCTCGTACGGGTGGTAGAGGCTGTCCTCGAGGCCGTCGAACTCCAGGGCCGCCATGCCGTAGAGCTTGCAGAGCATCTTGTTGAACACCGGCGTGGCCTTGACCCACTTGCCGTCCAGGTAGACCTGGGTGAGGCCGTGGAAGAAGACGTCGCCACCGATGTGCTCGATCAGCCGGGGCGAGGCGAGGTGGTTGCGTACGTCGCCGTAGACGAGCTTGGAGGGGATGCCGAGGGCCCGGACGGCGGCGGCGTAGAGGGCCGACTTGTGCAGGCAGAAGCCGGACTTGGTGGTGGCGGTGCGGGAGGCCTTCAGCCCGTCCGGGGACAGGTCGGCGCCGTAGACCTCGTAGAAGACGCCGTCGCGGACGGCGTAGTAGAGCTCGATGGCCATGGTGCGCTTGTCGGACGCGCGGTCCTTGACCACGCCGTCGATGAAGGTCTGGACGGCGTCGGTCTCGTAGTCGAGGAACTCGGTGGGCTGCGTCAGCCGGTCGTACAGGTCGAGGGTCATCACAGTCGTGTTCCCTTGGATCGAAGGCCGGTCGGAGGCCGGTTCAGAGGCCCGCTCAGAGGGCGGGGCAGCGGCCGGTTCAGAGGCCGAGGAGGGCGGCGATGCGGTTGCGCTGGATCTCGCTCGTGCCGGAGTAGATGGTTCCGGCGACGGAGTCGCGCAGTTCGCGTTCGACGCCGTGGCTGGTGAGGACGCCGCGTCCGCCGTGGATCTGGACGGCGTCGAGCGCCATCTTCAGATTCGCCTCGGAGACGACGGTCTTGGTGGCGGCGAGGTCGATGGCGGCGTCCTGCCCGGCCTCGACCTTGGCGCCGGTGTCGCGCAGCCATTTGCGCGCCGTCTCCAGGCTGATCTTCATGTCGGCGATCTTGTGGCTGACGGCCTGGTACGAGCCGATGGTCTGGCCGAACTGCGTACGGGACTTGGCGAACCGGATCGTGTCCGCGAGCCGGCGGGTCATCTCGCCGAGCGTGATCGAGAAGGCGAAGAGCACCTCGCGCTTCATGACGTAGTCCAGGACCCGGAAGCCGGAGCCCTCCCGGCCGACCCGCTGGGACACCGGGACGCGCAGCCCGTCGAAGGCGAGCGTGCCGATCGGGCTGGTACGCAGGCCGATCTTGTCCATGGCCGGTCCGACGGTGAGGCCGGGCGTGCCGGCCTCGACGAGCAGGGTGGTCAGACCGAACGGGCCCGGGGCGCCGGTGCGCACGTAGAGCAGGAAGAGGCCGGCGACGGGGGCGTTGGTGATGAACATCTTGCTGCCGTCGACCACGTAGTGGTCGCCGTCGAGGACGGCCGTCGTGGTGGAGTTGATCGCGTCCGAGCCGCCGGACTCCTCGGTGATGGCGTGGGCGGTGATCACGTCACCGGCCATGATCCGCGGGAGGTGGCGCCGCTTGAGCTCCTCGCTGCCGAACTGCTGGAGCGGGATGCCCACGGAGACGATCTGGGTGGACGTGGAGAAGGACAGGCCGGCGTCGTGGGAGGTGTGACCGAGGCCTTCCAGTACGCGCATGGTCTCGGTCAGGGACCGGCCGTGGCCTCCGTAGTCGGGGTGGAAGGGGGTCCGCAGGATCCCGGAGTCCTGGACGGCGGGCCACTTGTCGGTGGGGAACGTGCCGCTGCGGTCCAGTTCACCGAGGTCGGCGTTGAGTTTGTCGGCCCACGGGGTGGCGAGGTGGAAGAGGTCGTCGGTCACAGCCTGGTCCTTGTCACATCGGGTGGGGAGGGGTGCCCCGGGACGGCGCGGGCGCGCGCCGTCCCGGAGCGGGGTGGCTCAGTACTGGGAGAAGCCGTCGGCGGACAGCCTGTGCTTCTCGGTGCCGACGATCGGGGGGTTGAAGACCGAGATGAGGTGCAGGTCCTCGTAGTCCGACGCGATCAGGTAGTGCGGGTCGTTCTCGTCCAGGGCGTAGATGGTGCCCGGCGTGATCTTGTGGCGGGTGCCGTCCTTCTCCACGACCTCACCGGAGCCGGCCACGCAGTAGCAGGCCTCCAGGTGGTCGCGGTACTGCAGCGCGCTCGTGGTGCCCTGACGTACGAGGGTCACGGCCACGGCGAAGCCCATGCCGTCGGTCTTGGTGAGGAGGCGGTGGCTGGTTCCGTTGCCCCACTGGACGGGGACGACGTCGTCGACGCTGCGGGTGAACATGCGGGTTACTCCCTACGGTGTGGTGAGCGGGTGTGGTGAGCGGATGTGCGGTGGAGCGGGTGGCGCCGGTCGAGCGGGGGCGCCGGGTGGAGCAGTTCGCTACGCCGCCGTGGCGGGCGCGTTCTCCCGGACGAGGCGGGTGATCGCGGTGAGGGTCCGGAAGTCGTCCGGGCCGAAGTCGATGTCGTCCACGGCCAGGCCGTAGCGGCTCGCGATGTGGGAGATCAGCCGGACGAGGCCGAGGCTGTCGATCACTCCGGAGTCGATCAGGTCGTAGTCGTCGGTGAGGTCCGAGGAGTCCTCGCCCGCCAGGAACTCGGTGACGAGGTACGCACGGATCTCCGCGGTCACGTGGGTGGCGCCGGTCTCGCTCATGCGGTCTGGTTCTCCTTCATGCGGTTGTTCCTGATGAGGTTCCGGTCGGGCTTTCCCGTCGACGTCCGGGGCATCGGGGCCTCCGTGACGTGCACCGAGGACGGGATCGCGTGGCGCGGGAGGTGCTTGCTGATGTGGGTCCGCAGGCGCAGTCCGGTCAGCGCGGTGGCCGGGTGCCGGGTGACGTGGGCGTGCAGGCGGACGCCGGTCTGCTCGTCGGGCAGGGCCACGACGACGGCCTCGGCGACGTCCGGGTGGGAGGCGACGACGGTCTCGACCTCCTGGAGGTTGGTGCGTACGCCGCGCACCTTGACCTGCCAGTCCGCCCGGCCTTCGAGGCGGAAGAGGCCCTCTTCGGTACGGGAGACGATGTCGCCGGTCCGGTAGTACGTCCGGCCGTCCCGGACCGTGAACGCCTGCTCGTTCAGGGCGGACCTGAGGTAGCCGGCGGTCTGGAACGGTGTGGAGACGAGGAGTTCGCCGGTTCCTGCGCCCGTGACGACCTGTCCGCCGGCGTCGACCACGAGGGCGCGCACCCCGGCGAGGGGGCGGCCGATCGGCGGCGCGGCGGCCGCGTGCGGGTCGATGGGGTGGAGGAAGGAGTCGTTGGTCTCCGTGCAGCCGAAGATGTTGTGGAAGCCGGCGTTCGGGAACGTCCGGGTCATCGGCGCGAGGAGTTCGGGGGCGAGCGAGTCGCCCGTGGTGATGAGGGTGCGGACGGCCGCGAACTCCGGCCCGTCCTGGACCAGGAGGCGGTGCAGCATGGGCACGCCCTGGACGAACGTGACGCCGCGGCCGCCCACCAGGCCCTGCAGGTGCGGGGCTTCGGTGGCCCGGTCCTTCTCGACCAGGACGACCTGGGCGCCGAGGCGCAGGAAGGTCCAGACGTCGAGCAGGGCGAGGTCGAAGTTGAGCGGGGCGTAGGAGAGCGCCACGTCGTCCCCGGTGAGCCCGAACTCGGCGGTGGCCCAGTCGGCGAAGGCGTCGAAGCCCTCGGCGGGGATCGGCACGATCTTCGGGGTGCCGGTGGAGCCCGAGGTGGTGAGCAGGAGGCGGGTGCGGCCGGCGTCCGCCCGGTCGAAGCCCTCGGCCTCCACCGCGTTGGCGACGACCGCTTCGGCGACCAGGTCGCCTTCGGCGCAGACGGTGAGGGTGTGCGAGGCGCGGGCCTGCTGGGCCAGCCTGGTCCGGGCGGCGATGCCCAGGTCGGGCGAGGGCGCCAGGGCGATCAGGCCCTCGTGGAAGACCGCCGTCAGGAGGGCGATCGTCTCCGGGTTCTTGTGGGCCGGGACGCAGACGGTGCTGCCGGCCGGCAGCTCCAGGCGGCCCAGCTGGTCGCGGAGCTCGCGGGTGGTGGCGCCCAGCTCTTCGTAGGTGACGGTGCGCCGGTCGTACGAGAGGGCGACGCGGCCGGCGCGTTCCCGGCTGTGGGCGTCGATGGATGCGGCGAGAAGTGTCGATGGCACGGCGGTCTCTCCCCCGAGACGTTCGAGTCGTTGAGATCAGGTGCTTGCATCGCCCTGCGAGGGCAGTGCTTGCATCGTCATGCAATGACATCGCGAGAATCTCGCGACGAGATTGACGAGTCGAGAACCGGGAACCGCGTTCTCGTTACGCTTGATCATGCAACGAAAGCACCCCTGGCGCGCTATGCCGAGATCCCGCGATTGACAGCGCGTCAGGGGTTGAGGGAGAGTGCCGAACCGACTCTGTCCGGAGGTGCGGGCCGGGTGCCCGTCAGACGCCGGCGGCGCGCAGCGACTGGACCGTGGCGGCGTATTCGGGGTCGGCGGTCAGCGCGTTGAGCGCCGAGGAGAGCACGTCCGCGTAGGTCGTACGGGCGGCGGCGAACCGCTCGCGGCCCTCGTCCGTGATCACCGCGTAGACCCCGCGCTTGTCGGACGGACAGAGGTCCTTGAAGGCGAATCCGGCCACTTCGAGGCGTGCGACCAGGCGCGTCACCGAGGACTGGCCGAGACCGACCCGGTCGGCCAGGTCCTGCATGCGCAGCTCGCTGTCCGCGGCCTGGGTGAGCGATTCGAGCGCGCGGAACTCCGACAGGCCGATCCCATGGCGCCGTTGGAGCGCCTGCGCCAACTCCCGCTCGACGCGCGAGTGCAGGACGAGAAGGCGGCTCCAGACCACCTGGTCGGACGACGCGGTGTGGGTAGCGACCATAAGGTGACGCACCTTTCATCGAGAGTTGACAACAGGGTACATGCTCATGCAACCTCATGGGCGCCGCGTCAGTCCGTCACCGGCCGACTACGCCCCGAAGAACTTGCACGGACAAACAACTTCCTGGAGAGTGAGTTCCATGACGTCCCCCTCCCCGCAGGCAACGCCGCAGAACGCCAACGTCGGCTGGGCCTGGCTCCTGTTCTCCTCGCTGTTCGAGATCACCTTCGCGCTCTCGACCGAGGCCACCGACGGGTTCACCAAGCTCGGCCCGTCCCTGCTCACCGTCGCCGCCGCCTCCTGCGGCATCTTCACGCTCTCCATGGCCCTGAAGACCGTCGACGTCGGCGTCGGCTACACCGTCTGGGCCGGTATCGGCGCCGTCGGCACCGTCGTCTTCGGCACCCTGATCTACGACGAGAAGATGACCATCTGGAAGGTGCTCGCCTTCATCCTGATCATCGGCGGCGCCCTCGGCCTGCGGATCTCCGACAACGTGGCCGCGAAGAAGCAGGCCGCCGCCGAGGCCGCGCAGGCCCCCGCCGCGCAGCCCGTCGGCTGACCCACCGCCGCTTCCCCGACCTCCGCTCCGTCCCACCTTCCCGAAACGAGTCACCACCATGACCTGGGTCTACCTCGGCATCGCCATCGTCTTCGAAGTCCTCTTCGCGCTCGGCACCAACGCCACCAAGGGATTCACCCGCCTGTGGCCCTCCGTGCTCACGCTCTCCGCCGCCGCCGGCGGCATCTACACCCTGTCCCTGGCCCTGCGTGAGCTCGACGTCTCCGTCGGCTACACGATCTGGACCGGCATCGGCGGCGTCGGCACGGTCATCTGCGGCGCGATCATCTTCAAGGAGAAGATCACCCCCGCCCGGCTGCTCTCCTTCGCGTCCATCATCGGCGGCGCCGTCCTGCTCCGCATCACGTCCGTCTGATCGGCGCGTACGCCATGACTGACATCGACGCCCTGCTGCCGCACGTCCACGAGGCCGTACGGATCAGCCGGGAGCACGTGGCCAAGGGCGGCATCCCCTTCTCGGGCATCGTCGTCCAGGACGACAGGGTCCTCGGCACCGGGTTCAACCGGGTCCGCGAGGACCACGACGCCAGCGCGCACGCGGAGGTCGTCGCGCTGCGCGAGGCGGCCAAGAAGGCCGGTGTGTTCGCCGTCGCCGGCTCGACCCTGATCGCCTCCGGGGAGCCCTGCGCCATGTGTTACATGGTGGCGCGCTACTTCGGAGTCGGGCACATCGTCTTCGCCGCCGACCGGAAGACCGCCGGCGCCTACGGCTTCGACTACGGCAGCTCGTACGGGATCTTCGCGACCGACCCCACCCAGTGGCCGATCCGCGTCACGCACGCCCCGGTCGAGGGCCACGAGGTGCCGTTCCAGGAGTTCCTGACCGCGCAGAGGGGCGGAGTCCGATGACTGTCCAGGAGCCGGCGACCGGCCACGAGCCGGTGAAGATCCAGATCTGGTCCGACTACGTCTGTCCCTTCTGCATGCTCGCGGAGGGACCGCTGGAGGCGGCCACCGAGGACCTGGACGTCGAGATCGAGTGGAAGCCGTTCGAGCTGCGGGAGCACCCGCAGCCCACGCTCCGCCCGGAGGACCCGTACCTGCCCGACATCTGGAAGCGGGCCGTCTACCCGATGGCCCGGCGGATGGGCGTGGACATCACGCTGCCCACCGTCTCCCCGCAGCCCTACACCCGGCTCGCGTTCGAGGGCTTCCAGTACGCGCAGGACCACGGCAAGGGCGACGCGTACACCCGGCGGATGTTCCGCGCCTTCTTCCAGGAGGACCTGGACCTCGGCGAGATCGAGATCCTGACCAAGCTCGCCGGCGAACTGGACCTGGACCAGGACGAGTTCCGTACGGCCCTGGAGCAGGGCACGTACACCGCCCGGCACAAGGACGCGCTCAGGGAGGCCGCCGCCCACCGGGTCCAGGTCGCCCCGACCTTCCTGATCGGCGACATCCGCATGGAGGGGGTGCCCTCGGCGCCCCAGCTGCGCAAGGCGATCCTGGACGCCCAGGCGCGACAGCAGGAGCAGCGGGACGAGTCCTTCGGCGCCGCGTGCGGCATCGACGGCGTCTGCTGACGACCGCGTACGACAGCGAAGGAGCCGGCCACCTCCCCCGAGGCGGCCGGCTCCTTCGCGTATCGCGTGTATTTCGTGTACGAGGGCCGGTGCTGTTACTGGCCGGCGAGGCGCGGGAAGAGCTTCAGCGCGTTGGTGCGGCCGATGGCCGTGCGCTGCTCCGCGTTCCAGCCCGCGTACGTACGGAAGCCCTCGACGTTCTCCGTCGTGTGCGCGGCCGGCATGAACGGGAAGTCGCTGCCGAACAGGATCCGGTCCGGCGCGGCCAGTTCGGTGAGCGCGGGCAGCGCGAAGCGGTTGGCGGACATCGCGATGTCGTAGTACAGCCCGCGCAGCGCCCCGACGACGTCCTTGGGCGCCCGCTCGGTCAGGTACTTCCCGATCGTCGGCCCGTACGTGAGCCGCTGCGCCAGGAACGGCAGCGTGCCGCCCGCGTGCGAGACGATCAGCTTCAGGTGCGGCAGCCGCTCGAGGGTGCCGCTGAAGAGCAGGTCGACGACCGTGCGGGTGGTCTCGAAGGTGAAGTCGTAGAGCGAGGGCGGCAGGTCGAAGGTGGCGACGTCCTTGGCCGGCGGGGTGCCGGGGTGGACGTGCACGGGCAGGCCGCGGTCGGCGATCTCGGCGAGCAGCGGCTCGAACTCCGGGTCACCGAGGTAGCGGTTGCCGTAGCTGGTGAGCAGCCCGACGCCGTCGAGGCCGAGTTCGTCGATCGCGTACGTCAGCTCGTCCTTGGCCGCGGCCACGTCGGGCAGCGGCAGGATCGCGAACGCGCCGAAGCGGGTGGGGTGTTCGGCGATGAGGGCGGCGTAGTACTCGTTGACCTCACGGGCCAGGCGGCGGCTCTCGGCGCCCTGCGCGAAGGTGACGCCCGGCGCGGTGACGGAGAGGACGGAGGCGGCGATGCCGTGCCGGTCCATCACCTCCAGGGACTCCTCGGGGGTCCAGGTGGGGTAGTCGACGCCGGGGATGGCGACCTTGTCGCCGAGCGCGGCGCGGTAGGTCGGGGGGATCGCGTGGTGGTGGACGTCGATGAGTCCGGTCACGTCGTGCATCAGTGTTCTCCGTCGGTCTTGCGGTCCGGCAGTGCGTCGAGTTCGACGCCGAACCAGGTGCGGTAGGCGGCCCGGACGGCGTCGTCGTCGGCCAGCTCCTCCTTGGTCCTGACCCCGTTCTCGGTACGGGTCAGGGTCCGGCCGGCGAGGGTGACCCGCCCGTCGGGGGTGGGCATGGAGCAGACCTGGCGGGCCAGGAACGGCGAGTCGTCGGCGCTGCGGAACCACCACATGGTGGGGGCGAAGTCCGCGAGTTCACGGGCGCGCGGCTCGACGCGGTACTGCAGTTCGCCGTCGCGGTACAGGTCCAGGTCGCCCTTGGGCGCCTCGACGAGTTCGAAGGTGCCCTGCGGGTCCTCCTTGGCCGTGCCCGGCTCCAGGCGCAGCGGGAAGCGGAAGGCGTGCCCGTAGCCGACGTCGGCCAGCCAGGGCGCCTCGCTGTCCTCGGTCCGTACGCGCAGGCACAGGTGGCCCAGGAGCGGGCCGAACACGCCGTCCTCCAGGACGCGGCCGCCCAGCGGCTCCACGTCGAAGCCGAGGGTGGTCAGCAGGGTGTAGAAGGCGCCGTTGAGTTCGTAGCAGCAGCCGCCGCGGCCGCGCCCGATGATCTTCTCCAGGGCGGGTTCGCCGAGGCCGATCGGCAGGCTGGGCCGGCCGAAGGCGAAGTCGATGTTCTCGAACGGGATGCTGAGCACGTGCCGTTCGTGCAGATGGGCCAGTGCCTCGCCGTCGAGGCGTTCGGGCCGCTTCGCGCCGATCCGGCCGAGGTAGGCGTCCACGGTCCCGGGGTCGAGCATCAGACGTACTCCGCCGCGTACTTGGCCACGATGGCCTGGGCCTTCTCGACGTCCGCCGCGTACTGCTCGGCCTCGGGGGCGGGCATGCCCTCCTCGGCGGCCACGCCGAGCTCGGTGAAGAAGTGCTCGAAGCCGGCGGGCGTGAAGATGATGAGCATCTTGCTGGGCTTGTCGCTGACGTTCTTGAACGCGTGGACCTTGCCCTTGGGCACGAAGATGAACGCACCCGCGCCGACGACCGCGCGGCGCTTCTCGTTGGAGATCTCCAGCTCGCCCTCGATGAGGTAGAAGGCCTCGTCGGCGTCGTGGTGGATGTGCAGCGGCGGCCCACCGCCCGGGGGCACCATGGCCTCGATCAGGCCGAGCGATCCGTGCGTGTTCTCCTTGTCCGCCTTGAGGGTGTAGTGGTCGCCGAACACCCAGCGTGCCGGCCCCGCCTTCGGCGGGATGTAGACGATGCCCTCGGATTCCTCGAAGCTCAAGGCTTTACCTTCCTCGCGGGTGTGCGCGTACGCGCTCCAGTCCACAGGGCGCCTCCCGCTCCGGGCATCACGTGTTCACGTGGTTTCGGCCGGTCACTCCCGTGAATACGTGATGGCCCGCGCGCCGCGCGCGGCCATCGTGGTGCGTGCGCGCGGACGCGTGTATGCACCGAGGATGGGATGAGAGAGATGACTGGTCGCTTCACCGGCAAGGTGGTGCTCGTCACCGGGGGTGGGTCCGGGATCGGGCGGGCCACCGCTGTGGCGTTCGGCCGCGAGGGCGCCACCGTGGTGGTCGCCGGGCGCACCGCCGACCGCCTGGTCGAGACGGTCCGGCTGATCGAGAAGGAGGGTGGTACGGCCGGTCACGTCACGGCCGACATCGCCGTGGAGGCGGAGGTGGAGGCGCTGGTGCGGACGGTCGTCGAGCGTCACGGCCGGCTGGACGTCGCGGTCAACAACGCGGGGTACCTGCCCGAACCGGCCGGTCTCGCGGAGCTGGCGGAGGCGGACTTCGCGCGGACCCTGGAGATCAACCTGCTCGGCACCTGGCGGTCGTTGAAGTACGAGATCCGGCAGATGCGGGAGCAGGGCGGCGGCGCCATCGTCAACGTGGGTTCCGTGGTCGGCGCGCACCTGACGATTCCGGGGGCCGGCGCGTACGGGGCGAGCAAGGCGGCGATCGCCGCGCTCGGGCGCAGCGCGGCGCGGGAGTACGCGGCCGACGGCATCCGGGTCAACACCCTCAGCCCGTCCTCGATGGACACCCCCATGTCCCTGCTCGAGAACGAGACGCCGGAGGAGCGGACGGCGCGCGCCAAGGGCATGTTCCCGGTGGGCCGGATCGGCACGGTGGAGGAGGGCGCGGCGGCGGTGCTGTACCTGGCGTCCGACGAGTCGGGCTTCGCGCTCGGCCACGACCTCGTGATAGACGGCGGCATCACGGCCTGAGTCACCGCGCACAGAACCGTGCCCCGGTCCGCAGGGGGGAGTCAGCGGACCGGGGCACGGCGTTCTCTGGGGGCGGCTCAGACGCGGCCCGCCCGTGCCGGCTCCTCGTCCTTGCGGCCCGCGACCCCGCCGGACGCGACCACTCCGCCCTCGGCGGCGGGCCGGGACCGGTACTGCAGGTGGCCCGCCCACAGCGTGCCGAGCAGACCGGCGGCGGCGAGCGCGGCGCCGACCCAGGCCACCGACTCGAAGCCGAACCCGGCGCTGATGGTCATGCCGCCGAACGCCGGGGCGAGGGTGTTGCCGACGTTGAAGGCGGAGGTGTTGGTGGCGCCCACCAGGGTCGGGGCGCCGGGCGCCACGACGAACACCCGGGACTGCAGGATCGGGTTGGTCACGTATCCCGCGAGGCCGAGGACGAAGATCAGGGCGACGGTGACGACGGTGTTCTCCGCGAGGACCGCGAGCAGCGCGGAGGCGACGGCGAGGACGCCGGTGCCGAGCGCCAGGGTGCGGATCGGGTAGGCCTCGGCGGTCCGGCCGCCGATCACCATGCCCAGCAGACCGCCGACGCCGAAGAGCGCCAGGAGGACGGGCACCCAGCCCTCGGAGAGGCCGGTGACGTCGGTGAGCAGCGAGGCGAGGTAGCTGAAGGTGACGATGACCGCGCCGAAGGAGAAGGCCGTCACGGCGTACGACAGCCACAGCTGCGGCCGTGCCATGGCGCGCAGTTCGGCGCGGACGGTACGGGCCTCGTCACCCGAGCCCTTGCCGCCGGGGATGGCGAAGACCGAGCAGGCGAGGCTCACGAG
The DNA here is from genome assembly GCF_042718575.1 of Streptomyces sp. NPDC058579. Classification (NCBI taxonomy): domain Bacteria; kingdom Bacillati; phylum Actinomycetota; class Actinomycetes; order Kitasatosporales; family Streptomycetaceae; genus Streptomyces; species Streptomyces sp. NPDC058579. The sequence continues at coordinate 95,566 of NZ_JBHXPI010000003.1, read as the reverse complement.
GGTGAGCACGGCCACGCCCCAGAAGGCGGCCCGCCAGCCGGCGAACTGGCTCAGCACCGTGCCCGCGGGCACGCCGACGATGGTGGCGAGGGTCAGCCCGCTGGCGACCACCGCGACGGCCTTGCCCTTGGCGTTGGCCGGGACGAGGGCGACGGCGGTGGCGACGGCGACGCCCCAGAAGCCGGCGTACGCGAGGGCGCTGACGATCCGGGTGGCGAAGAGGACGCCGTAGCCGGGGGCCAGGGCGCCGACGATGTGCGCGGCGATGAAGACGGCCTGGAGCGCGACCAGGGCGGTGCGGCGGGGCCACTTGAGGGTGGCGACCGCGAGCAGCGGGGCGCCGACGACCATGCCGATCGCGAAAGCGGAGATCAGCAGGCCGGCGTCGGGGATGGAGACACCCAGGTCGTCGGCGAGGTTGGGGAGCAGCCCGGAGAGCATGAACTCCGATGTGCCTTGGGTGAAGATTCCCAAGCCGAGGATGTAGACGGCTAGGGGCATGGAGTGCCTCCAAAGGCGGGGTGGTGGAGCGGTGTTGGGGTCCGGCCGCGAGCGGGGCGGTCGGCCACGTGGCGACGCTAGCACATTTTGGAGCGCTCGCTTCAAAATGACGCCACGGCGTGCCCCGGTCCGAATTCGGGGCTCAGTTACGCCAGTTGTCGGGAGCGTTCAGCCGCCACAGGAGTACGGCGGTGTAGGCCCGCTGCCGCTCCGAGGGGTCGCTCAGCGACATCGCGAGGGCGCGCTCGGCGCGGGCCACCCGGTGGGCGACCGAACTGTGGTGCAGGGAGAGGAGTTTGGCCGCCTCGCGCAGCGAGCGCGTACGGCAGACGGCCTCCAGGGTCGCCAGCATCTGCGGCCCGTCCGGCTCGGCCTCCAACCGGGCGACCGCGGTCACGTCCGGGTGCGTGAGCGCCGCGTCCTCGGGGATGTCGGCGAGGAGGACCTGCGCGCCCAGCTCGGCGGCGTCCACGAGCCGGGGCCAGGTGGGCCCCAGACCCGCGAACCGGGCCGCGCGCCGGGCCTGCGCCCAGGACTCCGGGAGCCGCTCCGGCGCGACCGCGGGGCCGAGGCCGACGGCCACTCCAGGGCCTGGCCACACGGCGCCGGTGCCGCGCCCGGTGCCGGGCCCCGGCAGGACGATCGCCCCGACCCGGGGCCAGAGCACGCCGTGCGGGGCCGTACCGCCCGAGCGCGCCGTCGGCGGCGCGGACAACCCGGCCGCGGAGGAGCGCAACGCGCCCTGGAGGGCGCGTGGTTCGGCGACGACCACGGCGACGGCACGCATCGGGCCGGCCGGCGGAAGGCCGAGCAGGTGCAGCGCGCGGGACCGCTGCGTCTCGGGCATCGACGCCGACAGCACGGCCTGCACGAGCGCCGGATCCCCGAGCCCGGCGGGACCCCAGACCCGGTGGTCGGGGGCCTGGGCCGCGCCCGGGGCCTGGGCGTGGGCCTGGGCCTGGGCCTGGGCCGTACCCCCGCCCCCGCCCTGGGCCGAGACCGTACCCGTGCCCGGGCGGCGCGTCGGTGCGAACGGGCCGCCGCCGCCCGGGTCTCCGGCGGCCACGCCCCCGCCGCCCGTCACCAGGACGGCGGCCGCGAGGGCCATGCGTTCGGTCAGGAGGGCGTCGAAGGGCAGGGGCTCTCCCGGGCGTTCGACCCAGACCTCCCCCGCCGCGCGGCCGCCCACGGTGACAAGCCGCCGCGTCGACGGCACCACCTCTCCGGCCGCCTCGGGCACGCCCCCCGCCGGACATCGCCGCAGCACCCGGCCGTGGTCCGACATCCCGGCGGTACAGCCCGCCACCCGCGCCGCGGCGCGCACCAGCTCGTCGGCGTCCGCGACGCCGCCGAAGAGCGCGTCGAAACGGGCGAGGAGAGCCGGTGCCGTCTCCGCCTCTGAGGACGGGTGCGCGGGGCTCGACGTCAGTCCGTACATCCGCGCAGGCTAGTTCGGGGGCTCTGTCGCCATCCCCGCGGCCGCGACACTCCGTCAGGTCGGCGCACCAATCGGTGTCTACGGAGCGCCAACATGCGACGGGCGTCGGCGGCGCACGGCCCCGCCCGCGGGGGACGATGACCGCATGAGTGACGCCTCCCACCGATCCGCCACGCCCGCGCCCACCCGCATGCGGCTCCGTCCCGACCTGGCACCGCTCGTCGACCAGATCCCCTACCTCGACGTCGCGGAGCCGAGTGTCGCCCGCCGCACCCTCAAGGACCTCGAAGCCCAGTGGGAGCCGGCCGACACCAGCGCCATCACCGTGACCGAGCGGCTGATACCCGGCCCGGCGGGCGCCCCCGACGTCGCCGTGCGCGTCTACACGCCCCGTACCGAAGGCCCGCACGGCGGTCTGCTGTGGATCCACGGCGGCGGCTTCGTGATGGGCAGCCTGGAGACCGAGCACAACCAGTGCGTCTGGTTCTCCTCCCGCGCCAACGTCGTCGTGGTCTCAGTCGAGTACCGGCTCGCGCCCGAGAACCCGTTCCCCGCGGGCGCCGAGGACTGTTACGCGGCCCTGGAGTGGTTCGCCGCGCACACCGAGGAGCTCGGGGTCGACCCGGCGCGCCTGGGCGTCGCGGGCTGCAGCGCGGGCGGGGCGCTCTCCGCCTCCGTCGCCCTGATGGCGCGCGACCGGCGGGGTCCTGGGCTCGCGCTCCAGGTGCTGACCTTCCCGGTGACCGACGACCGCATGGACACCCCGTCCGCGCGGGCCTTCCACGACACGCCCGTCTGGTCGACGCCGCAGTCCGTGTCGATGTGGCGCCACTACCTCGGCGAGGGCCACGAGCAGCGGGAGACCTCGCCGTACGCGGCGCCCAACCGCGCCGACGACCTGAGCGGACTCCCGGCGACCCACATCGTCACCGCCGAGTACGACCCGCTGCGCGACGAGGGCCTGCGCTACGGGCAACGGCTCCTGGAGGCGGGCGTGCCGGTCACGCTCCACCAGTGGGCCGGTGCCTTCCACATCTTCGACTCGTTCGGTACGGAGAGCGGTCAGCGTTCGATCGACGAGCTGGTGCTCGCCGTCCACGAAGCGCTGGGCGACTGACCCCGCTCTCCAGACCCGCGTTCCGCACCCGAGGAGGCCCCCCACATGACCGACGACGCAGCCCAGGACGCGCCCCACCGCGTCCGCGTCACCGCGGATCCCGACTGGTACGCACCCGCCGGCATCGCGCTCGGCATCCGGCTCGGGAACCTGGTCTTCACCTCGGGTCAGGCCCCGATCGACGCGCACGGCGCCACCGTCGGCGCGGGCGACTTCGAGGCCCAGGCCCGACAGGCTCTGGCCAATCTCGCGCTCGTCCTGAAGAACGCCGGCTCCGGCCTCGACCAGGTCGTCAAGGCGACCGTGTTCGTCACCGACATCGCCCGGGACCAGGAGGCGTTCGCCCGGGTCAGGGCCGAGCACTTCGCCCCGCACACGATCGCCGAGTCCTTCGTCGAGGTCTCCTCCCTCGCCGATCCGGACTGGCTGATCGAGATCGAGGCGATCGCGGTGACGGCGTGAGCGGGGACGGCGGGACCGGTGACCGCGTGAAGAGGAGCGGAGAGAGCGGCGGCGGCCTGATCCGTACGGTCGTCCGCCGAATTTCAGTGCGACCGCTCCAAAAACTCTAGACTGCGGCCATGGCCAGGCCCAGGAAGTTCGACGAGACGCACGCGCTCACCGCCGCCATGAACACGTTCTGGCGCCAGGGGTACGAGGCCACCTCGACCCGGGACCTGGCCGACTCGACGGGCATGGGGCAGTCGAGCCTGTACAACGCCTTCGGCGACAAGCGCGAGCTGTATCTGCGGGCCCTGCGTCGCTACTACGAGACGCACACCGCCGAGCAGACCGCCCTCCTCGAACAGCCGGGGCCGGTCAAGGACCGGCTCCGGGAGCTGATGGTCCACGCGATCGACGACGATCTCTCGGACCCGGAAGGCTCCGGATGCTTCGCGATCAACGCGTCGGTCGAGAAGGCCGACGCGGACGAAGCGGTCCGGGAGGAGGTCCTTCGGCACTTCTCCACCGTGGAGGAGGCGCTGGCGCAGACCCTCGCGCGAGGGAAGCGTTCCGGCGAGATCACGGCCGATGGGGACACCCGGACGCTCGCCAGGCAAGTACTCAGCACCTACTACGGATTGCGCGTTCTCGCCCGGGTCCAGAAAGACCGTAACGCCCTGCTCAGCGTCGTCGAAAGCGCACTCTCCGCGCTGTAGCCGGCCCGCCCTTCCGGGGCCGGGGAACCTGACGGACGACATGACAGAGTGGACCGGGCGCCGTTGCGACCCCTCTGGGCGTCCCGTCAGGGTCTGCCGCGTGAATACAGCCAACGCTTCGTACCGGAAACACCCGTCCGGACATGTCCTCGGCTGGGCGAGCCTGACCCCGGCCGAACTGCGGGTGGCCCGCCTGGTGTCCGAGGGTCTGACCAACCGTGCCGTGGCCACCCACCTGGTCGTCTCACCGCACACGGTGGACAGTCACCTGCGCCACATCTTCATCAAACTGGGCATCTCCAGCCGCGTCTCGCTCGCCCGCCTGACCGTCTTCAACGACCAGGTGAGCCCGCACGAGCAGCCCGTGGAGAGCGCCGGTCCATCCCGTATCCACGCCACTTGACGGACTCGGCGGGCCGTCGTTGCGGCCCGGTGGGGGGCCTGGTGATAGTGGATTTCGTACGAATCGGCGCGCCTTATCAAGGCCCGCGCCGGTCACACTCGTCGACGCTCCGGCATGCCGATGCTGCCAGCCGAGCCGCCGCCGCAGGACGGAAGACGCCGGGCGGGACATCACGTCGACGCGCACGCGTCCGTGCCATCCGCCCGCCTCCACCCCCGCCACCAGCCGGAGTCCATCCGGCACGCCCGCCGAGGGAAACCGATGACCGACATCCTGTCCCACCTCCGCTCCCTACCCGCACTCCAGCAGCCCGACTGGGAGGGCCACCCGCGTCTGGCCGAGGTCCGCACGGACCTCGGCCGGATGCCGGCCCTCGTGGACGCCGAGGCCGTCCGCCGGCTGCGCTCCCTCCTCGCGGAGGCCGCCGCCGGGCACGTCCAGGTGATCCAGACCGGCGACTGCGCCGAGGACCCGGCCGAGGCCAACCCCGGCGACGTCCACCGCAAGACCGCGCTCCTCGACGTCCTGGCCGGAACGATGAAGCTCGCCTCCGGCAGGCCCGTCCTGCGGGTCGGCCGGATCGCGGGCCAGTACGCCAAGCCCCGCTCGAAGCCCACCGAGACGGTCGGCGGCACCGAACTCCCCGTCTACCGGGGCCACATGGTCAACCGCCCCGAGCCCGACCCCGAGCAGCGCGAGGCCGACCCGGCCCATCTGCTCACCGGCTACCGCGCCGCCAGCGACACCATGCACTACCTGGGCTGGCGCGGCACGGCCGTCCGCCCCGAGCTGGACGTGCCGGTGTGGACCAGCCACGAGGCCCTGCTGCTCGACTACGAGCTGCCCATGCTGCGCCGCGAGCCCGACGGCTCGCTGCTGCTCACCTCCACCCACTGGCCCTGGGTGGGCGAGCGCACCCGGCAGCTGGACGGTGCCCACATCGCCCTGCTCGCCGCGGTCTCGAACCCGGTCTCCGTCAAGGTCGGCCCGACCATGACGCCCGACGAACTCCTCGCCCTGTGCGACCGGTTGGACGCCCAGCGGCGCCCCGGCCGGCTCACCCTGATCGCCCGGATGGGCGCCGAGAACGCCGCCACGAAGCTGCCGGCCCTCGTCGAGGCCGTCGACCGCGCCGGCCACCCGGTGCTCTGGCTCTCCGACCCGATGCACGGCAACACCGTCAACGGTCCCGGCGGGCTCAAGACCCGGCTGCTCACGACCGTCGTGAAGGAGATCGAGGCGTTCCAGGACGCGGTCGGCGCGGGCGGCGGCGTCGCCGCGGGCCTGCACCTGGAGACCACCCCGGAGAGCGTCACCGAGTGCGTCGCCGACGCGGACGGCCTGGGCAGCCTCGGCGACAAGTACCTGAGCTTCTGCGACCCGCGCCTCAACCCGCAGCAGGCCATCGCGGCCGTCTCCGCGTGGCGCGGATGACCGCGCGCGGCGCGCGGACGACCCCGACGACAGGCGTGGACACGGAGGTTACGGACGTGGCAGGAACAGTCGCCCTGGTGACGGGCGCGGCCGGCGGCATCGGCGAGGCCGTCGTCCGGCTGCTGGCCGAGCGCGGCGCGCGGGTCGCCGCCGTCGACCTGGTGCCGGACCGGCTCGCCGACACGGTGGCGCGGCTGCGCGCCGACGGTCTGGACGTGACCGGCTTCCCGGCCGACGTCACGTCGAGCGCGGACGTCGAGGCCGCGGTCGACCGGGTCGAGCTCGAACTCGGTCCGGTGGAGCGGCTGGTGAACGCCGCCGGTGTGCTCCGTATGGCCGGGGCGCACGCCCTGAGCGACGAGGACTGGACGACCACGTTCGCGGTCAACGCGAACGGGGTGTTCCACACCTCCCGGGCCGTCGTCAACCGCATGATCCCGCGCCGGCGCGGCGCGATCGTCACGGTCGCGTCGAACGCGGCGGGCACGGCCCGGGCGCAGATGGCGGCGTACGCGGCGTCCAAGGCGGCCGCGACGGCGTTCACCAAGTGCCTGGGCCTGGAGGTGGCGGAGTACGGCATCCGCTGCAACGTGGTCGCGCCCGGCTCCACCGACACCCCGATGCTGCGCGGCATGCACACCGCCGACACGGCCGCCAAGGCGTCGATCGCCGGCTCCCCGGAGGCATACCGCGTCGGCATTCCGCTGGGCAAGGTCGCCCGGCCCGAGGACGTCGCACGGGCCGTCGCCTTCCTGCTGTCCGACGACGCGGGCCACGTCACCCTGCACGAACTGACCGTGGACGGCGGTGCCACGCTCGGTGTCTAGTCAAGAGAGGAACGGCCGGCCCATGCCCGGTATCCCCCCGATCGAGTCGTACCCCATGCCCACCGAGGGCGAGCTGCCGGAGAACGTCGTCGGCTGGCAGGTGGATCCCCGCCGGGCCGTGCTGCTCCTTCACGACATGCAGGAGTTCTTCCTCAAGCCGTTCCCCCGCTCCCAGGCGCCCGGTGACGCCCTGGTGGCCAACTCGGCGCTGCTGCGCGAGCGGTGCCTCGAACTCGGCGTACCGATCGCGTACACCGCGCAGCCGGGCGACATGACGCCCGAGCAGCGCGGGCTCCTGAAGGACTTCTGGGGGCCGGGCATGAAGGCCACCCCCGAGCACCGCAAGGTGGTCGAGCCGCTCGAACCGGGGCCCGGGGACTGGACGTTCACGAAGTGGCGGTACAGCGCCTTCTTCAAGTCGGATCTCCTTGAGCGGATGCGCTTCCACCAGCGCGACCAGCTGATCGTCTGCGGTGTGTACGCGCACGTGGGCGTGTTGATGACCGCGGTGGAGGCCTTCACCAACGACATCGAGACCTTCCTGGTGGCGGACGCCGTCGCCGACTTCTCGGCCTCCCACCACCGGCTCGCGCTCGACTACGCGGCACAGCGCGCGGCCCGCGTCGTGTCCGCCAAGACCGTGCTGAGCGAACTCGACGCGGGCGGCTCGGCGCGCTGAGCCGCGCCCACCGCCGAAAGGAAACCCCCATGGCTACCCAGCACAGCGGGCACGACCTGCTGGCACGCATCCTCGACGGCTCGGCCGGCGCGTTCGCACTGATGCACCGGCCCGAGTCGGTGGACCCGGACACCCTGGAACTGCTGGTCGGCGACGTGGCGGAGATCCCGTCCCTCGCGGACCTCGACCTGCCCGAGGGGGACGGGCCGGGCGCGCGCTCGGAGATCCTCACCCTGATCCCCTACCGCCAGCTCGCCGAGCGGGGCTTCGCCGCCCCCGACGACGGCGCGCCGCTGCTCGCGATGACGGTCCGCGAGCAGGCTGCGGTCCCGCTGCGCGCGACGCTTCCGCTCCTTCCGGACGAGCCGGTGAAGCTGGCCGACGGCCACTTCGACGTCGACGACGAGGCCTACGCGGACATCGTGCGGCGGGTCGTCGCGGACGAGATCGGCACCGGTGAGGGCGCCAACTTCGTGATGCGGCGCTCCTTCACCGCCCAGCTGCCCGGCTTCGGCCTGTCCACGGCCCTGTCGTTCTTCCGGCGCCTGGTGCAGCGGGAGGCCGGGGCGTACTGGACGTTCCTCGTGCACACCGGCGAGCGGACGTTCGTGGGCGCGACGCCGGAGCGGCACATCAGCGTCCGCGACGGTACGGCGGTGATGAACCCGATCTCGGGGACGTACCGCTATCCGGCGGCGGGACCGGACCTCGACGGGGTCATGGGCTTCCTCGCCGACCGGAAGGAGGCCGACGAGCTGTACATGGTCGTCGACGAGGAGCTGAAGATGATGGCCCGGATCTGCCCCGGGGGCGGCCGGGTCGTGGGCCCGTACCTGAAGGAGATGGCCCGGCTCGCGCACACCGAGTACTTCATCGAGGGCCGTACCGACCGCGATGTACGGGAGATCCTGCGCGAGACGCTGTTCGCGCCGACGGTGACCGGCTCCCCGCTGGAGAGCGCGGCCCGGGTGATCAGCCGTTACGAGCCGCAGGGCCGCGGCTACTACAGCGGGGTGGCCGCGCTGATCGGCCGCGACGCCGCCGGCGGCCGCACCCTGGACTCCTCGATCCTGATCCGTACCGCCGACATCGACCGCGAGGGCCTGATGCGGATCGGGGTCGGCGCGACGCTGGTACGCCACTCCGACCCGGAGTCGGAGGTGCACGAGACCCGCGCCAAGGCGGCCGGGCTGCTCGCCGCGCTCGGCGACCCGGAGCCGATCCGGTTCGGCGCCCACCCGGCGGTCCGCGAGGCCCTGGACGGGCGCAACGAGCGCATCGCCGACTTCTGGCTCAGGGACCAGGAGGACCGGTTGGGCGCGGCAGGCCCGCTGACCGGCCGGCGGATCCTGGTGATCGACGCCGAGGACACCTTCACGGAGATGATCGCCCAGCAGATCCGCTCGCTCGGCGGCGAGGTGAGCGTGCGGCGCTTCGACGAGCGGTACGGCTTCGAGGAGCACGACCTCGTGGTGATGGGCCCGGGGCCCGGCGATCCGCGCGAGACGGGCGACCCCAAGATCGCGCATCTGCGGGCTGCGGTGGCCCAGCTCCTGGAGGAGCGCAGGCCGTTCATGGCGGTCTGCCTGAGCCACCAGGTGCTCAGCACGCTGCTCGGGCTCGACCTGGTGCGCCGTCCGGTGCCCAACCAGGGCGCGCAGCACGTGATCGACCTCTTCGGCCGGCGCGAACGGGTCGGCTTCTACAACACCTTCGCCGCCCGCTCCGAGGGGGACTTCTTCGAGCACCCGGTGCACGGCCGGGTCGAGGTCAGCCGGGACGCGGGGACGGGCGAGGTGCACGGGCTGCGAGCGGCCGGCTTCGTCTCCATGCAGTTCCACGCCGAGTCCGTCCTGACGGTGGACGGGCCCCGGATCATCGGGGAGCTGCTCGCGGAGGTGGCCGGCTCGTGCGTGCGGTGATCGTCTGGTGGGACCTGGCGCGGTCGGAGCAGACCGTCGAGTCGCTGCGGGGCTTCCTGCGGGACGAGGCGGTGGACCGTTTCTCCCAGGTGCCGGGGCTACGGCTGAAGTTCTGGATCTCCGACGCGGCGACGAACCGGTGGGGGGCCGTCCTCCTCTGGGAGACGGCCGAGGCCGCGATCCCCCAGCGAGCCGCCGAACTCATCGGGTACCCGCCGACCGAGCGGCACTCCTTCGACGTGGAGGCGACGGTCGAGGGCGCCTTCGCGGTCGCCGCGCTCGCGGGCCGCGGCGCGGCCCTGGAGACCGTCGGCGGCTGAGACGGTCGAACGGCCTCTCGCTCCCGTGGCCGCACCGGGCCGGGACGGCCTTTGCTTTCCGTGTGCGGCGCTCCCTCCGGACCGCCGCACACGCGGCGGCCGTACTCGCAAAGGACAGCCATGACCATCGCCGTACCGGCGACTCCCGCCCTGGACGCCCGGATTCCGGGGTCGAAGTCGCTCACCAACCGGGCCCTGCTGCTCGCGGCCGCCGCGGACGCCACGAGCGCCCTCGGTGCCCCGCTGGTCAGCGAGGACACCACGGCGTTCCGCGAGGCCCTGCGCGGCCTCGGGGTCCGTACCGACACGACCGGGGGCGACGGGGTCTGGACCGTGCGCGGCCTGGGCCGCGGTCCGTCCGGCACCGGGACCGTCTGGTGCGCCGACGCCGGTACGGCGGCCCGGTTCCTGCCGCCGTTCGCGGCGACCGGGCACGGCGACTTCGGCTTCGAGGGCTCCGCGCAGCTCACCGCCCGCCCCGTGGCCCCGCTCGCCGAGGCCCTGCGGCGGCTGGGGACCGACGTCTCCACGGCGCCCGGCGGGCGGCTGCCGCTGCGGGTCCGCTCGCGGGGGCTCGACGGCGGGGAGCTGACCGTGGACTCCTCGCTCAGCAGCCAGTTCCTGACCGGCCTCCTGATGGCGGGCCCGCTGATGCGCACCCCGCTGACGCTGCGCGTGCCGGAGCTCGTCAGCCGGCCGTACATCGACATGACCCTCGCCCTGATGCGGCACTTCGGCGCCGAGGTCGAGGAGGCGACGCCCGGCGTGTTCACCGTCCGGCCGACCGGCTACCGGGGCGCCGACCTGCCCATCGAGCCCGACGCCTCCACCGCCTCGTACGTCTTCGCGGCGGCGGCGGTCACCGGGACGAGCGTGCGCGTGGCCGGTCTCGGCCGCGGCAGCCTCCAGGGCGACCTGCGCTTCACGGAGGTCCTCGCCCGCACCGGCGCCCGGGTGGAGACCACCGACGAGGCGACCACGGTCACCGGGAGCGGGGCCCTGCGCGGCGGGTTCTCCGTGGACATGGGCGAGATCTCGGACACCTTCATGACGCTCGCCGCGATCGCGCCGCTGGCCGACGCCCCGATCACCATCACCGGCGTCGCGCACGCCCGGCTGAAGGAGTCCGACCGGGTCGCCGCCGTCGAGGGCAATCTGCGCGCCCTCGGCATCCGGACCGAGACCGGCCCGGACCGGATCACCGTCCACCCCGGCACGCCCGCTCCGGCCCGGATCGTCTGCCACCGCGACCACCGCATCGCCATGGCGTTCTCCGTCCTGGGCCTGCGCGCCGAGGGCATCACCCTCGACGACCCGGGCTGCGTCGCCAAGACCTTCCCCGGCTTCCACGAGGAGCTGCACCGGCTCTTCCCCCGCCACTCCGTACCGACAATCTGAGGAACGACATGGCTCACATACTCATCGCCGGCGGTGGCATCGGAGGGCTCGCCACGGCACTGTCGCTGACCCGGCGCGGGCACCGGACCACCGTCCTCGAACGCGCCGGCACCTTCGCCGAGATCGGCGCCGGCATCCAGCTCGGCCCCAACGCCTTCCACGCCCTCGACCGGCTCGGCGTGGGCGAGGGGGTGCGCGCGCGGGCCGTCTTCATCGACGAACTCCGGTTCATGGACGGCACCACGGGCGAGAAGGTCGCCGCGATGGAGCTGACCGGCGCGTACCGGCAGCGGTTCGGCAACCCGTACGCCGTCGTGCACCGGGGCGACCTGTACCAGCCGCTGCTCGCCGCCTGCCAGGAGCTGGCGGGCGTGACCCTGGTCCCCGACGCCTCGGTGGAGCGGTACGAGCAGGACGCCGAGGGCGTCACCGTGCACACCGCCGACGGCCGGAGCTTCACCGGCGCCGCCCTGATCGGCGCGGACGGCATCCGCTCCACGGTCCGCGCGCAGATGCTCGGCGACGGCGAACCGCGCGTGTCGGGCCACACCATCTACCGCTCGGTGATCCCGATCGAGAAGGTCCCCGAGGAGCTGCGCTGGAACACCGTCACCCTGTGGGCGGGGCCCAAGTGGCACTTCGTGCACTACATGATCGGCGGGGGCGAGTACCTCAACCTCGCCGTCACCCGCGACAACGGCGCGACCGTCCCCGTCACGGGCCGGGCCACGGAACGGGCGTACGTCCTGGAGCAGTTCCCCGGGATCGGCGCGACCGCCCGGCGGCTGCTCGAACTCGGCGACGAATGGCGCGAATGGGTGCTCTGCGACCGTGACCCGGTCGACGGCTGGACCGACGGCCGGGTCGGCCTGATCGGCGACGCGGCGCACCCGATGCTGCAGTACGCGGCGCAGGGCGCCTGCCAGGCACTTGAGGACGCGGTCGTCCTCGCGGAGCTGCTCGCCGACGTGGACGGCGCGGCCGTCGTGCCGAGCCTGGAGAAGTTCAACGCGACGCGCCGCGAGCGGACCGGCCGCACGCAGGAGGTCGCCCGGCTGATGGGCTCCGAGCTGTACCACCCGGCGGGCGAACTGGCGGTGGAGCGCAACCGGATGCTCTCCGCCTTCTCCCAGGAGGAGCTGTACGACCAGGTGTCCTGGCTGCACGGGGACCGCGCCTTCACCGGTGTGTGACCGCGCACCGGCCGGGCCCCCCGTGGTGGTCCGGCCACACCCCGCCCCAAGGGTGCGGGGCGCGGTGGCCGGTTCCGTACCGGATGCCCGGTTCACCAGTGGTCCAGGGACCACGACGGACGGCAGGTGGGTGCCGTGGACACCTCGTCCGCGGCACCCGCCCGGAGCGATCGTGGAGGTGCATCGAAGCAGGCCACCCCCCATGGTTGGAGTGTCGTGAACACAGCAGTCATCAGACGACGGGACTCGGTCCGACCCCTGTCGGTGCCGCGCCAGGGCCGGCGTTCCGTCGAGCCCGCCGTGTCCGACGACACCGTCTCCGAACTCTGCGCGACCCTGTTCTCCTCCTTCCCCAGGAAGGACCAGCGGCAGCGCGGAGAGCAGTACCTGCGTGGGCTGCTCACCACCGAAGGACGCAAGACCGCCCGGAACATCGCCGCCCATCTGGGCGCGCCCGCCACGGAACAGACCCTGCATCACTTCATCGCCGACTCCACCTGGAGCTGGCGCCCGCTGCGGGCCGCGCTCGCCGCCCACCTGGAGCGGAAGGCGGCCCCGCAGGCCTGGGTCGTACGGCAGATGTCGGTGCCGAAGACCGGTGACCACTCCGTCGGTGTCGACCGGGGGTTCGCCCCGCACGTACGGCAGTCGTTCCGGGGCCAGCAGTCCGCCGGTGTGTGGCTCGCCTCGCAGGAGCTGAGCGCTCCCGTCGACTGGCGCCTGGTCCTGCCCGACCAGTGGGTCCACGACCACGCGCTGCGCGACCGGGCGGGCGTGCCCCCGGAGGCGGGCGCGGAGAGCCCGGAGGAGTGCGCCGTCGCCGTCGCCCTGGAGGCGGGCCGGCACTGGGGGCCGCGCCGGCCGGTCCTGATCGACCTGCGGGGCGGTGACGCGCCGGCGGCCGTGGCCCCGCTGGCCGCGGCCCGGGTGCCTTTCCTCGTCCGGATCAGCGGCTCGCAGCGGCTGTCGGTCGCGGACCGCGCGATGCCCGGCTTCCGGAGCGGTCCGCTGCCCGCGCAGCAGATCCTCCAGCTGGTCAAGGGCGTGCGGCGGCCGGTGCCGTGGCAGGACGCGGCCGCCGGGCTCGCCCCGCGGATGTCGCTCGCCGCGATGGTGCCGGTGGTCCTCTCGGGCCGTTCCGCCGCGCCGCTCGGGCTCTCCCTGCTCGGCGAGTGGAGCGACCCGTCGCGTCCGCCGTCCGCGCTGTGGCTCACCGGGATGACGCAGCCGGGCCCCGGCCCGCTGCTGCGCCTGACCAAGCTCACCCGCCGGGTGGAGGCGGACTACGCGCGCGTGGGCGAGGAGACCGGGCTGCGGGACTACGTGGGCCGGTCCTTCCCCGGCTGGCACCGCCACATGACCCTGGCCTCCGCAGCGCACGCGGCCGTGGTGCTGTCCCGCGTCGGCTACGACACGGGCCGGCCGGCGGAGCTCGCCTCGGCGTGAGGGGCCGTGTCGTCCCGGCGCTGCCGGCGCAGGACCTCGCGTGAGCGGTGGAGCCTCAGGGCGAGCTGCACCTCCAGGGTCCTGTCCGGCCGCTGCCAGGCGTCGCCGAGCAGGTCGGTGATCCGGTCGAGGCGGCGCGACACCGTGTTGGGGTGGACCTTGAGGACGTCGGCGGCGTGGGCCTGGCTGCCGCCGGAGGCGAAGTACGACTCCAGGGTGCCGATGAGGTCGGTCAGCCGGTCGCGGTCGTAGTCGAGGACCGGGCCGATCGCGGATGTGATGTAGCCGTCGACGTCGTGGTCGTCGGAGAGGAGCAGGCCGAGGAAGCCGAGGTCCTTCGCCGAGGCCGTGCTGCCCGTGCCGTCCAGGGCGGTCAGCGCGTCCAGGCAGCGCATCGCCTCCCGGTGCATCCGGCCGATGTCGGCCGCGCCCCGGCCCGGTCCCGCCGCGCCCACCGACACCGGGTGGCCGAGCAGCGGTGACAGCTGGTCGGCGACCGCGCGGGCCGCGGCGGAGGCGTCGGTGCCCGGCAGGAGCAGCACGATGTGGCCGCTGTGGACCGTCTTGAGCCCGGTCATCCGGTGCGCGTACGAGGAGGCCCACACCACGGCGCGGCCCTGCTCGCCGCCCTCGGGGTGGGCGACGAGCAGCACGTGAGGGGTCTCCAGGTCGATCCCCAGGCCGCGGGCCCGCTGCACGAGGTAGTGCGTCTGGTGCCCGCTGCGGGCGTGGGTGGCGAGGAGTTCGTCGAAGAGGTCGTCACGCACGGGCCCCTCGGCGACGGCCGTGCTGCGTCTGAGCAGGAGCTGGATCGCGAAGGTCTGCGCGGTCAGCTGGAGCAGGCCCTCGTCCTCGCCGACGAGCGCCGTGGTCGGGCGGAGCACCAGGACCCCCAGGTCCTCGGCGCCCGCGGTGACCGGGGCGACCCAGGTGCCTCCGGCGGTGACGACGGGGCGCAGATGGGCGTGGGCGTCGAGGGCCGCCTCGGCGACGGCGGGCTCGTCCAGTTCGCCGAGGTCGCCGCTGGCGGCGAGCGGCCGGCCCGCCGGGTCGCGCAGTTGCAGCGCCGAGTCGAGGGCGTCGCCCGCGGCCTTCGCGACGGTGGTCAGGTCGGCGCCCGCGAGGACCAGGCCGAGGGTGTGGCTGTGCGCCTCGTTGAGCTGCTGGAGCCGGACCAGGCTCGTCCGCGTACGGAAGCCGTCCCGTTCGAGCCGGCCGACCTCGCCCTGCGCCTGCTCGATGCTGCCCGCCCGTTCGAGGGCGATGGCGGCGAGCGCGGCGAGCGAGGAGACCAGGCCTATCTCGTCGGGGCTGAAGTGGCGTACGGAGCGGTTGCCTCCGTAGAGCACGCCGATGGTCTGGTCGCCGTTGCACATCGGTACGGCCATCAGCGCGTGCAGGCCCTCGGCCCGGACGACGTCGTCGGCGCTCGGGTCGTGCTCGACCGTGTCGTCGTCCAGGTAGTCGGCCGTCCACAGCGGCGCCCTGGACAGCAGGCTCCGGTGGCCGAGACCGTACCCGGCGGGCACGGAGTGGCCGGTGACGAGCGCGGTGGTCGAGCCGTTGGAGGCGGCCACCCGCAGGCTGCCCTCCGGGTCCAGGACGGCGATGGACGTCATGTCGAAGTTGAGCAGCCGCTTGACCCGGCGGCTGACCACCTCGAGCAGGGACTCGACGTCATGGGGTGACGTCAGGTCCCGTGCCGTGTCGACCAGATCGGCCAGGCCGTCCTCGCGCTGGCGGCGCTGCCCCTGCCAGGCCTGCACCCCCCGGGCCAGGTGCACGGCCCGCTCCAGGCGTACCAGGTCCTGGCCGGGGGCGCCCTCGCGGCGGGCGCGCTGCAGGAGCGCGTCGAACCGCCCCGCCGGTGCCTGCTCGGCCAGGAGTTCGAGGACGGCCATCAGGCCGGTGTCATGGATCTGTGGATCCGTCATGGTTGCGAGCCCCCAGCCCGTCGTACACGTTTCGCCCGCTATCGGTCCGATATCGGTCCGAAACTAGTTCGACGGTGATCTTGCGGTCAACCAGCGACGGGAAGGGGGTGACGGGTGGTGCGCACGTGACGCAAGGAGTGCAGTACGGGCCCGATCCGGAACGCCGGCGCCTGCTCGTACGACCGCCCCGCGAACCCCTGCGCCCCTCCCCGCTCCAACTCCGCGACCAGCGCCGCGTACTGCGGCGGCGAGCTGCGGAAGCGGGACAGGAACACGGACAGGCCCGAGTAGAGCTCGTGCCGCCGGCCGAGCCTGCGCTGCGCCTCGACCCACAGGTCGAGGGCGCGCAGCCGGGAGAGTTCGAGGCGGGCGCCGTGCGCCCTCAGGTGCGGTCCGGCGACCACCCCGGTGTACGCGTCGGCGGTCCACAGCTCCAGCGCCTCGCCGAGCCGTTCGGCGGCCGTCCGGTAGTCCTCCAGCTCCATGGCCCGGTATCCGGCGCCGACCGCGCGCTGGAACATCCGGACGTCGGAGCTGCCGCCCCCGGTGCCGAGCAGGTAGCCGCCGGACAGCGAGACCACGACGTCGCGCGCGGTCCTGGGTCCGGGCGTGCCCGACCCTGTGGCCGCCCCCTCCTCCTCACGGCCGAGGTCAAGCGCGTCGTCGACGAGCTCCCTGAGCTGGCGGACGTGGGTCTCGATCACGTCCTGCGCGTGCCGCGGCGCACCGTCGGGCCAGAGCTCCTGGGTCAGGACGGCCGTCGGCACGATCCGGTCGGCGTGCGCCGCGAGCAGTGCGAGCAGCTGACGGGCTGGTGCCGCCGTCGGAACGATCGGAGTCCCCCTCTCCTGGACAGCGAGCAAGCCCAGCACCTTCAGATCCATAGCGCCCCCTCCATGGTTCACGTACTGCCACCATAAGATAATAATGACCACTTCGTTTTTGGAGGAGTGCATATCTTGACGGCAAGGAAACATTTGCCGGTCAAGATCGGGCAGGAACGGTCAGCTACCAGGGGGTAACGGTGGGTCAGCCCTTCCCGGCGGAGGGCTTCTTCCGGGCGGCGGCGATCCGGGGCAGCGCGAGGCCGGCCAGGACGAGGCCGACGCCGGCTAGCCGGAGGGCGCTCGGCAGCGAACGCTCCTCGACACAGTCGATCGTGACGGCGGAGAGCACCTGGCCGCTGATGACGAGCAGCGAGGCGTTGAGGGCGCCCAGGCGCGGGAACACATAGCTGTTGACGGCCACGAAGAGCGCGCCGAACGCGCCGCCGAGATAGGCCGCGACCGGCACGGAGCCCGACCCGGCCCAGCCGTACAGGCCGAAGAGCACCCCCGTCAGCAGGACGAACCCGACGACGTGGTTCCAGACCGACGCCCGGAACGGGCCGATGCGGGTGGCGAGTTGCCCGTTGACCGCCCGGCTCGTGCCGATCAGCGCGCCGTTGAGCAGCGCGAGCACGACGTAGAAGGTCATGGCTCAGGCACCGCCGGCCACGATCAGGACGCTGCCCGCCAGGACGAGCCCGGCGACCGTCAGATCCATCCGGGTGATCCGCCGCCGGGGTATCCGCAGCAGGCCGAAGCGGTCCGAGGCGAGCCCGAAGACGATCTGCCCGGTGAGCATCAGCGCGATCGTGCCGGAGAGCCCCAGGCTGCTGTTGACGGTGACGGCCGACAGGACGACCACGAACGCCCCGGGGATCCCGCCGAGATAGAACCAGAGCGGCGCCTTCGAGTCCTGGGCGAGGGGGTCATGGCTCAGGGGGTCGCGGCGGCTTCGTAGTACCCGGGACGTCAGCGCCACGAGCAGCAGCGCCACCACGGCGCCGGTGCCGTGCGCGACCCACGAGGCGTACACCGCGGTCGTGTGCGCCGCCAACTCCCCGTTGAACCGGGTCATCAGGGTGAGCAGGACACCGCCGGCGAGCGCGAGCAGCCAGTCGGAGGCCCGGGTGACACGGGCCGTCATGTCGAGCTCATGTGCGGTTTCCGCCCCTCGGAGGCTCGTCCGGCCGGGCGTCCCGGCCGCGGTGGGAGCACTGTGCCACCGCGGAGCGGCGCCTCACCAGGCCGCCGCGATCTCCACACCGAGCCATACGGCCCCGAGCCCGGCGGCCAGACTCCCCACCACGTTCGCCGCCGCGTACCCCTTCGCCCCGTCCTCGTACAGCTTCCAAGTCTCGTACGAGAACGTGGAGTACGTCGTCAGAGCGCCGCACAGGCCGGCGCCAAGGAGGAGTTGCGCCCGGGCGGAGGAGACCCCGGTGAGCAGGCCGAGGACGAGTGAGCCGACGACGTTGACGGCGAACGTGCCCCAGGGGAAGGCGGAGCCGTACCGGGACTTGAACGCCCGGTCGGCGAGGTGGCGCAGGGGCGCGCCGACGGCCGCGCCGAGGACGACGAGCAGCCAGTTCACGGGCGCTTCTCCCGGTCGGTGTGCCGGAGGGCGGTACGGGTCGCTACGGTCGCGGCCCATACGGCGGCCAGGGCCGCGACCGCCGTCCCGCCCAGGTACGCCACGCCGCGGGCCGTCTCGCCGGCGCTCAACAACCGCTGGGTGTCGAGGGCGTACGTGGAGAAGGTGGTGAAGCCGCCGAGGATGCCCGTGCCGAGGAAGGGCCGCAGGAGCGGCGGGGGCGCGGTGGCTGTCTCGGTGAGCAGGACCATCAGGACCCCGATCACGGCGCAGCCGACGGCGTTCACGCTGAACGTGGTCCAGGGGAACGCGCCGGCCGGGGTGGGCCAGGCGAGCGCGGCGCCGTAGCGGGCGGTCGCGCCGAGGGCCCCGCCGGCGGCCACGGCGCCGACGACCGGCAGCTGTCCGCGGAAGTCCATGGGGCCAGGCTATGCGTCCGGGCGAAGCGAGCGGGCGAAGCATGCGAGGCGGACAGGCACGGCTCCTGGCCTGGGGCATTTAACCAGGAGCCGGCCCGGCCGCCTCGTTCTGAGATGGTCGGCCCGGGCCCCAGGCCGGTCAAACACCGGGCGCGGAGTGTGTCAGGTCAGTGCGCCAGGTCGGTCTGTCAGGTCGGTCCGTCAGTTCAGTTCAGCGCGGCCGCGATCAGCAGCCCGAACGCGGCGACGATGAGCACCGTACGGATCAGGTGAAGGTTGTTCCAGCGCTTCTCGAAGGCCGCCCGCACGGCTGACGGGGACTCACCCGTCCGCTCCGAGGCGGCCAGCGCGTTGTTGAGCGGGATGTTCCCCGCGGCCGTCACCACGTGGTTCAGGACCGCGCAGACAAGGCCGGCCAGGATCAGCCACTTCTGGGTGTCGGAGCGCCCGTCGATCGGCACGAAGAACGCGGCGACCGGGAAGGCCACGACCCCCAGGAACACCACGATGAACACCGCCTTCGGCACGTACTCGTTGATCCGCCGCATGGCGTCGACGAACGCCCCGTCGTCGAGCCGCGCCAGGGCGGGCATGATCCCGGTCAGGAAGATCAGCATGAACCCGGCGTACAGACCGGTGGAGGCGATCGCGAGGGCGAGCAGCGTGGTGGCCATGCGCCCATCATGACGCGCCCGCGACCCTCGCGCAGCGCCTGTGGACAAGCACCTGTGCACAATCCACGATCAGCCGCGGCCGGCCACCGTCAGCCGCTGTACGGATCACCCGGTTCCGCTCCGCCCGTGCCCCGATCGGCCTCGGGCCCCCGCAGCGCGGCCGCCTTCCGGATCGCCTCCGTCAGCTCCCTGACCACCTTGGAACCCGACCGGTCGGCGATCCCCTGCGCGTGCTCCGCGAGCTGAGTGAGGGCCGGCGCGCCCGGCAGGGCGCCGCCCCGCAGCCGGTCGGCGAAGTAGGCGCTGACGGCGGTCAGTTGCAGGCTGTCGTGGCCCGGCGCCCAGAGCGCGGGGGCGAGCGCCCCGGTCCCCACGCTGCCGGAGGCCTCGCGGGGCGCGCGGCTCTTCGGGTCCAGCCAGCGGACCGTGGCCGTGGCCAGCGGACCGCTCCGGCCCGGCCGGGTCTTCACGGTGTACAGCGCGGTGACGGTGTGGCCCGCGCCGACCTCGCCGCCGTCGACCCGGTCGTTACGGAAGTCCTCGTCGGCCACCTCACGGTTCTCGTAGCCGATGAGCCGGAACCGCTCCACGGTCTTCGGGTCGAAGGCGACCTGCGCCTTGGCGTCCCGGGCGCGCAGCTCGACATGGGTGGGCAACTGGTCCACGAACACCTTGCGGGCCTGTTCGGGGGTGGAGACGTACGTGGTGTGCCCGTCGCCCTTGTCGGCGAGCTGCTCCATGAACGCGTCGCCGTAGTCGCTGCCGACGCCGACCCCGAAGAGCGTGATGCCGTACTCCCTGCGCTCCTCCTCGATCCGGTTGAGGATCGACTGCGCGTCGGTGTCGCCGGTGTTCGCGAGGGCGTCGGAGAGCAGGACGACACGGTTGGTGGCGCCCTTGCGGTGGCCCTCGACGGCGACGTCGTAGCCGGTGCGCACGCCCGCCTCCACATTGGTGGAGGAGGTGGTCCGCAGTTCGTCGACGATGCCGTGGATGCGCTCGCGCTGTCCCTTGACCCGGGTCATGGGGAGCCGGGTCTCGGCCTCGTCGCTGAAGGTGACCAGGGCGACGGAGTCGTCGTCGCGCAGCTCGTCGGTGAGGATGCCGAGGGACTCCTTGACCAGGTCGAGGCGGCCGGTCTCGGCCATCGAGCCGGAGATGTCGACGACGAAGGTGAGGGCGGCGGGCGGCCGTTCGCCCTGCCGGTCCGCCGGCGCGGTGGCGAGCCCGACCCGGACGACCGACCAGCCGTCCTCGCCGGTCCGGGCGCCGTCGACGGTCACGCCGAAGCCGTCGCCCTTCGGCCGCGGGTAGTCCGGGCGGAAGCTGTTGACGAACTCCTCGGGCCGCACGGACGCCGGGTCCGGCAGCCGGCCCGCTTCGAGGGTGCGCAGGGCGTAGCCGTACGAGGCGGTGTCGACGTCCAGGGCGAAGGTGGAGAGGTAGTCGGCGGGCGGCCGGGCGTCCCGCTGCTCGCCCTCGGGGGCGACGCCGTCCTTGTCCGTACCGCCGCTGCCCGTGCCGCTGCCGCCGGTGACCGTGCCGCCCGCGTCGGGGCGGGCCGCGCCGGGCGCGCGGTTGCCGCCGTCGGCGGCCGTCGACCGCTTGGTGTTCCCGTTGCCCGCGCAGCCGGTCAGGACGAGTCCCACCGCCAGGATCCCGGCCGCCGTGCGCGCCCAGTCGTGTCGCCTCATGCCATCTCCCCCTCAAGGTCCGTCACTTGTGAATGTGACGTCCGAGGAGGGCGGAAGGAGCAGACGAGGGAGTTGCGGATGGATCTCAATGCGGCAACGGCGCCCCGGGCACTCTCCCGTGGCATGGACTCGCCAGCTTCCTCAACAGGGGTTGTCACCGTACGCAGTCGCGTGCGTACATGGAGTGGCACACCGATCGGGCGGGGGTGGTCAGCGGTGGGTGAGACTGCGGGATCCGTGATGCTCGCGCGATCGGCGATGAACAGGGCCGTGCCGGAGGCCCAGCGGCCGCCGGGCCGTCCCGTGCGCGGTGCGCGGCGGATCGGCGCGGCGCTGGCCGCGCTGGCCTCCTCCACGCGCCACGAGTTGCTGACCTTCGACGACCCGGCCGCCTCCGTGGGCCGTGCGATCCCCGAGCCGTTCCTGGAGTTGGCGGGAGCGTGCATGCGGGCCGCGGCGGAGCGAGCCCCGGAGGTCAGACGGATCGTGCCCCGCCACGCCCTCCCCCAGGTGGCGGGCGCGGTCCGGATGCCGGGGCGGGCGCGGCTCGCGGACACGATCCCGTTCAAGATGATCGTCGTCGACCGCACGGTCGCGGCCGTGCCGCTCGATCTCGACCTGCTCTACAACGGGCTGCTGCTGATCCGCGATCCGGTCGTCGTGCAGGCCCTGGTCCGCGCCCACCACGCCAGTTGGGACGCGGGCGAGGAGCTGACCGCCGCGACGACCCCGAGGGCCGGGCTCCCCCCACAGCTCCGCCCGGTCCTCGAAGCCCTCCTCGCCGGACTCACCGACGAGACCGCGGCCGCCCGCCTCGGCATGTCGGGGCGGACGTACAGCCGCCGGGTCGGCGAGCTGATGCACGCCCTGGGCACGACGAGCCGCTTCCGCGCGGGCGCGGAAGCGGCTCGAAGGGGATGGCTGTGACCAGGAGGACGGCCGCTACGAAACGATGTCCTTACGGGCGAAGCCCCGGAAGGCGAGTGCGAAGAGGATCACCGCGTATGTCACCGAGATCGCCGTCCCCTTCACCATCCCGCCCCACTCCAGCTGCGGCTGGAGCGCGTCCACCCAGGCGTACTGCCAGTGCGCGGGCACGAAGTCGCGCCAGGAGCCGAGGGCCGTGACGGCGTCCAGGACGTTGCCGATGATCGTCAGACCGACCGCGCCGCCGACGGCGCCCAGCGGCGCGTCGGTGCGGGTGGACAGCCAGAACGCGAGCCCGGCCGTGACCAGTTGGGAGACGAAGATGAAGGCGACGGCCAGCGCGAGCCTGGCCAGGGTCTCGTCGGCGGGCAGGGCCCCGCCGGTGGGCAGCTTCAGCGGCCCCCAGCCGTAGGCGAACGTGCCCGCGACCAGGGCCACCAGCGGCAGCAGCACCAGCGCCGCCGCGCTGAAGCCGAGCGCGACCGCCAGCTTGGACCAGAGCAGCCTGCCCCGGGGCACGGGTGCCGCGAGGAGGTAGCGCAGCGAGGACCAGCTCGCCTCGGAGGCGACGGTGTCCCCGCAGAACAGCGCGACCGTCACCACGAGGAGGAAGCCTGCCGAGACGAAGAGACAGGTCGCCGCGAAGTTCGCCGCCGACGCCGTCGCCGTGTCCATCAGCGTGATCCGGCCGTTGCCGCCGTCGCCGTCCTGTTCCCCGCCGATCGCGAAGGCGACGATCAGGATGAACGGCAGGGCGGCGAGCACCGCGCCCATGACCAGGGTGCGGCGCCGCTTCAGCTGCCGTACGGCCTCGACGCGCAGGGGCAGGGTGCGCCCCGCCCGGTAGCCGGGGGCGGTCTCCACGAGCTCAGCCGGTTCCGCGGTGGTCGTGCTCATGCGGATCCTCCTCCGATCAGGGTCAGGAACGCGTCCTCGAGGCGCCGGTGCGGTCCCACACCGGTCACGGGCACGTCCAGGCGGACGAGTTCGCCGATCAGGCCCGTGGCGTCGCCGCCGTCGAGCCGGACGAGCAGCCCGCCCTCGGTCCGTACCGCCGAGCCGACGCCCGGCAGCGCGCCGATCTTGTCGACGAGCGGATCGGGGACGGTGTCGCCGAGGGTCACCAGCAGGGTGTCGCCCGCGCCGGTGATCTCGCCGACCGGACCGGCCTGCACGAGCTGCCCGCGGTCCATCACCACGAGATGGGTGCAGGACTGCTCGACCTCCGAGAGGAGGTGGCTGGAGACGATGACGGTCCGGCCACCGGCCGCGTACCGGATCATCACGTCCCGCATCTCGCGGATCTGTGGCGGGTCGAGGCCGTTCGTCGGCTCGTCGAGGATCAGCAGATCCGGCATGCCGAGCATGGCCTGGGCGATCGCGAGGCGCTGCCGCATGCCCTGCGAGTACGTCCGTACGGCCCGGGCGAGGGCGTCGCCGAGGCCGGCGATCTCCAGGGCCTCCTCGATGTGCGCGTCCTCGGCGGGCCGGCCTGTGGCCTTCCAGTACAGCTCCAGGTTGTCCCGCCCGGAGAGGTGCGGCAGGAACCCGGCGCCCTCGACGAAGGCGCCGACCCGGGAGAGAACCGGGGCGCCGGGGCGGATGGCCTGCCCGAAGACCCGGATCTCCCCGTCGTCGGGGGTGATGAGCCCCATGAGCATGCGCAGCGTGGTCGTCTTCCCCGCGCCGTTGGGCCCGAGCAGCCCGAGGACCTGCCCCTGTTCGACCCGGAAGGAGAGATCCCGTACGGCATAGCGGTCGGACGACTTGGCGTACTTCTTCGCGAGCCCCGTGATCTGCAGCGGTACGGAGGCGAGTTCGGGATCCGGCGCGGGCGCCGCGACCCGGCGCCGACCGATCAGGAGCAGCGCGGCGGCGATCAGCGCGCCCGCGAGCGGCAGCCCCCACACCCACCAGGGCAGCGCGGCCGCCTGGGTGGACACGGCGGGCGCGGTCGGCACGGTCAGCGGCGACTCGACGGCGGCGGTGTACGTGGCCGGGGCGGCCGGCGAGGCGTAGCCGAGGTCCGTGGCGGAGAGCACGAGCCGCAGCCGGTGACCGGCCTCGACCTCGTGGTCGATCGCGGGCAGCGTCAGCTCGACGCTCTTGCCGCCCTTGCCCGCGCCCTCGACGCGGACGGGGGCGACGAGCTGCGCGGGCAGCACCTGCTGCCTGCCGTCCGGCCCGACGTCGTAGACCTTGCCGAAGAGGACGGCGGAGCCGTCCGGGCTGTCCGAGGTGACCTTGACGCGGACGGTCGGCGTGCCCGTGATCCGTACCGGCTCGGTCTGCGGCTTCGCGTCGAACCGGGCGTACTGCCCGGGGAAGTCGAGGGAGAGCCCGACGCCGAACGAGGAGAGCTGGGAGAGTCCGCCGCCGATGCCGGGAACGGCGGAGATGGCGGGCGGGCTGGCTCCGGCGGGGTTGGCGAAGGACTGCGGCCGGGCGTCGTCGAGCGGGACGGACAGCGTCCCACCCACGAGCCCCGGGTAGCGGTCGGCGGTGGCGCCGCGCAGCTGCGCCTGCCCGTCGGTGGAGTCGACCCCTCCGGCCCGGCTGACGCGGAACGCGGGCCCGGTGCCGGCGCCCTCGTCCTGCTTCAGGTACCGGTCGAACCAGTCGCCGATCCGCGCCTCGACCCGCTCGGTCTCGCGGTCGCCGCCGTCGTGCCCACCGGAGATCCAGTCGACGGCGACGGGCGCGCCGTTGCCGCCGATCGCCTTGGCCATGGCGTCGGAGTGCGTGAGCGGGAAGAGGGAGTCGCTCTGGCCCTGGACGATGAGGGTGGGAACCTTGATCCGATCGCCGACGGCGGAGGGACTACGGTCTTCGAGAAGGGACCGGGCGGCGGCGTCGGGCGCACCCGAGACGGCAACACGCTCGTACATCCGGCACAGCTCATCACTGAACCGCCCGCAAGCGCCGTTCCCGCTCTCCTTCTCTCCACCGGCCTCTCCATCGGCGCCGGCGGAGAAGAAGATCCCGGCCCAGAGCTTCTTGAAGACACCGTTGGGGAAGAGGGCGTCGGCGAGGTTCCAGTACGTGATCTGGGGGGCGATCGCGTCGACGCGGGTGTCGTACCCGGCGGCGAGCAGCGAGACCGCGCCGCCGTAGGAGGCGCCGGTGACGCCGACGCGCGGGTCTCCGGCCTTGTCGAGCTGGACCTCGGAGCGCTTGGCGAGCCAGTCGATCAGCCGCTGGACGTCCTTGACCTCGTGGGCGGGGTCGTTGAGGCCGATCTGCCCGGTGGAGGCGCCGAAACCGCGCGCCGACCAGGTCAGGACGGCGTAGCCGTCGCGGGCGAGCTGTTCGGCCTGGGCGCGGACGTCGTCCTTGGAGCCGCCGAACCCGTGCCCGAGCAGCACGGCGGGCCTGCGCTCGGAGGCGGCGCCGGAGGTGAAGTAGGAGGTGTCGATCCGCGCCCCGGGCATGTCGAGCAGCTGGTCCGCGCGGTGCACGGGCGGTGGTTCGTCGGAGGCGACGGCGGTCCAGGTACCGGCGCCCGCGAGCACGGCGAGGGCGGCCGTGACCGCGGCCCACCGGGGAAGTCGGAATGGCATGGTGTCGAGCGTATGCGGGCCGCCTGTGCGACTCGGCTGCCCCGGGGCGGAAATCGGCGGCCTCCTGGAGTCGTACGCCGTACCGTCCCGTACACCAGACGCGGTATACGCGGCACGAGGCGAAGGTGCGGGATGGAGATCAGACGGGCGACGACGGTGGCGGAGCTGATGGCGGCGGGCCACCTCTACGACACCCCGCCGAGGACGAGCTGGGCGGAGGCGTTCCTGGCGGCGCCCGGCCATCTGATGCTGATCGCGTACGCGGAGGACGGCTTCCCGGCGGGCATGGTCTCCGGGATCGAGATGCTGCACCCGGACAAGGGGGTGGAGCTGTGCCTGTACGAGCTGTCGGTGGACGAGGCGTACCGGCGGAGGGGCGTGGGGCGGGCGCTGACGGAGGCGCTGGTGGCGGAGGGGCGGGAGCGGGGCTGTTACGACGTGTGGGTGGGGGTGGACCCGGACAACGAGGCGGCGTTGCGGACGTACCGGGCGGCGGGGGCACGGGACGAGGGCGGGTTCAGGATGCTGACCTGGGAGTTCGAGGTGAAGGACCGGTGAGGGGAAGGACGGCACTCTTGTACGCCCCATGACAACGCGAGACTCTGTGGCGCACCACGCACCCCGTACTTGCCGGTAACCCGGACAACGAAAGGTTCAGGTGCCCCACCACATGACGCGAATACCTCGCCGCGCCGTAGCGCTCGTGCCCGTCCTCGCGCTAGCCGCAGGCCTCCAGTTGGCGGTCTCCCCCACGGCGCAGAGCGCCCCGGCAATAGGCGACCTCCGCCTGGCCCCGACCTCCCTGGCCATCGAGAACAGCTGGATCGTGGTCCTGAAGGACGGCTCGACCCGCGCCGCGGACCTCGGCGTGACGCCGAAGCACGAGTACAGCAAGGTCCTCAAGGGCTTCTCGACGACCATGTCGAAGTCCAAGGCCTCGGCCCTCGCCAAGGACCCGCGCGTGGCGTACGTGGAGCAGAACGCGACGGTCCACATGACCGAGACGCAGCCGGGCGCGACATGGGGCCTGGACCGCGTGGACCAGCGGAACCTCCCCCTCTCGACGACGTACACGTACAACACACAGGCGTCGAACGTGACGGCGTACATCATCGACACCGGCATCCGGACCTCGCACAGCGAGTTCGGCGGCCGGGCGACGGTGGGCACGGACACGGTCGGCGGCGGCCAGAACGGTCAGGACTGCCAGGGCCACGGCACGCACGTCGCGGGCACGGTCGGCGGCGCGAAGTACGGCGTCGCGAAGGGCGCGAAGCTGGTGGCTGTACGGGTCCTGGACTGCAACGGGTCCGGTACGACGGCCGGGGTCATCGCGGGCGTCGACTGGGTCACGGCCAACGCGGTCAAGCCGGCGGTCGCCAACATGAGCCTGGGCGGGGGCGCGAACACCTCGCTGGACGACGCGGTGAAGCGCTCGATCGCGTCGGGCGTGACGTACGCGGTCGCGGCGGGCAACGGCAACTTCCTGGGCCTGCCGGCCCGGGCCTGCAACTACTCCCCGGCGCGCGTCCCCGAGGCGATCACGGTCGGCGCGACGGACTCCGCAGACAAGCGGGCCTCGTTCTCCAACTACGGCACGTGCGTGGACCTCTTCGCGCCGGGCGTCTCGATCACGTCGGCGTGGAAGGACAACGACACGGCGACGAACACGATCTCGGGCACGTCGATGGCAGCCCCGCACACGGCGGGCGTGGCGGCCCTCTACCTCTCGACCAACCCGACGGCGACCCCGGCCCAGGTATCCACGGCCCTGGTCAACAACGCGACGAACGGCAAGGTCGGCAACCCCCTCTCGGGCTCCCCGAACAAGCTGCTGCACTCGCTCTTCTAGACCCCGGGCCTGCCGGCCCACCAGATGCCCGAGGAGCTCCGCGTCCACCGGACACGGCCGCTCCTCGGGCATCGGCGTACGCACCTCGCCGGCCGCGACTGCCGCTCTGCTCGACTTGGCTCCCGCCGGAATGCGTAGAAGACTGGTAGGTGACGACTAGGACCACCAGAGGCCGATATGCCCTCTCGTTCCGAGCGGCACTCCCCGATCGAATCGTCATCATTGCCGGTACCTCGCGTAAAGCGTGCAGGGGCTTTGGCGATTCTCTCCGTTGTTCTTCTCATCACCGCTGTCTGCGGTGTGGGTTGGGTGTCACCGGCCTGGGAAGCCAAAGAGAGCTGGCCCGCCTGGATCCAGGCCGTGTCCGAGTGGTTCATGCGGTTCTTCGAAGGCGCCGCACGGGTCGTGACCGGCGGCAAGGACGGAGCCGGACTGAGTCTCCGTCTGTTGTGCTTGTTGCTGCTGATTTTCTCCTTCGTGGCGCTGCGCCGTTGGATGCTCCAGCGCAACGCGTTCAAGCCCGGTCCGGTGGACGTGCAGCAACTCGTCTCCTCGACCACGGAAGGCGAACCGTGCCTGGATGGTCTCACCGCCCAATTGCGTAAGCAGTTGTCGGAAACGAACCTCTATCCCCCGTCCGCGCTCCCCGCCGAATCCCCGGCGGAGAACTTCCTCGACCTGCTCGGCGACATCGATCTCGAGCCGAAGAAACTGGGGACGAGCATCCTGCGTCTGTTCAGTCGCCTTCGGCCGAAGGTCGCCTACACGGTGCGCGGAGTCCTGCGCGTACGGACGGAGGAGCCCAGGTACGGCGTCACCGTCACCGTCACGTCCTATGCGTTGAGAGGCAGCCGCACGGACACGCGGTGGCAAGCGACATGGGAGGAAGCGGTCCAGGCCGCGGGGTACTGGGTGATGGCCGCACTGGTGCCGGTCACTCAGGCGAGCCGAGGGGCGCCCTGGCAGGAATGGCACGGCCGGAATCTCCCGCCCGAGCTGTTCGCCGCCTACCAGGAGGCGAGAGAGCTCAGCCAGGACCGGAAATTCGACGATGCCCTCGACCGCTATTACGCGGCACTACGACTCGATCCCACCAACATTCACCTGCGTACACAGATCGCGGGGACACAGGAGAAGCTGTGGCTGCATCTCGATGCTCTGGAGACGTACCACGGAGCGATCCTCCTGGACGGGCAGAGCAGGGAGGAGCGGAACACCCGCCTGAGCAGGGCACCTTGGAATCCACGTCGATTCCTCTGCAAGCGCTACCGGTGGTGGCGCAACGGCCTGCTCGAAGCGCGCTTCCGCTATGCCGTCGTGCTTGGTATGGCCGAACGTACCGCTCATCAGTGGTGCAGGCCGACCGTAGATCCCGCCGACAACCGCAAGTGCCCACGGCGCGCCCACACCCGGAAGGAGATTCGCAAGTCACTGGCCCCCGCACTCGTCGAGAGGTACTGGCGGTCGGTCATACATCTCACGCCGCCTGGAAGGAGGTGGCCCATTTGCACCGAAGCGGGAGCACGAGAGTGGCTCGAGGGCGAGCTAGGAGAGAAGGGTCTCGACCAGAAGACGGTCAGTCTGATACTTCAGCTTGCTTGCGAGGAGGAGATGTACCAGCTCGCCTGTGACTACCCCTTCCTCCGTTTCCTCAAGCATCCCAGCAAACGGCGGAGCAGAGGACTCACATGGACCTCCCTCCGACTCAATCGAGACGTGTGGGCGCGTCTGCGTCTGGGATGGGCCGTGGATCAGACCGCAGAAGGAAATATCAAGGGATTGCGAAATGACGTCTATTGGCCTGCGAAGGTGGACGAACTCACGAAGCGGGTGGAGCAGGCGCGAGGCTGGTGGATCTGGCGGCGGACGACGGAGCGGCTCAGGAGCTGGCGGCTGTGGCCGCCTCGGCCATGGCAGGACAGGTACAACACGGCATGCATCTACGCGGTGGCGATGAGCGGCCAGAAGGACGAGCGGAAGCGGGACGACCTCGCCGTGAAAGCCGTGGATGAACTTGAGGCCGCGGCGAGAGCGGACTTGAACAGCTACCACCCCCTCATGCGCTCCTGGCTGCTCACAGAAGATCCTGATCTCGAATGGCTGCGCCCGAGCCCCCGATTCATACGCTTCGAACGCGAGACGTATCCACATGAGGCGCCCGATCGAGACCGGCCGCAGCGTCCGGTGTGGGCCGAGATGATGGCGTACGACCAGCAACTGCTGGGAGGCACCGCGCAGGTCATGGAACACATGTGGCGCCTGCGCGGAAAGCTCCTCCCCGCCGAGTCACACCTGATCGCCCAGTGGTTCATCACCGAGAAACTGGTCTGGCAGTGCGTCCATCGTGTGGCCGCCAATCAAGGCCGGGACTGGCGCGACCGGGAGAAGCTCCTGCAGACCGTCCGGGAGCTCGCCGACTCGACAATGCTGGCGAAGTACGGCCTCCCGTCAAAGCTGCCCGAACTGGACGACCTCCTGGACGAGGCGACGTGGCTCGACATCGGGGCGGCCAAGGAGAGCCTCAAGGGATTCGAGGAGACCATCGAGGAGCGGCTGCAAGTTCTGAGCCGAGCGATCGGCGGGCCCTCCAACTCGATGTCACCCATCCGCCGGAGCGATCAGTGGGTCGAGGCGGTCAAGCACAGTGGGACGTTCCCCAATTTCGTGATGCAGGCCGCAGTGCACCAGGTGTGTGCGGACTACGAGAGCACCTGGCGGGCGCTGCGTGACCAGCTCGATCCCGAGGACCATGAGTTGGCCTTCTCCAGAGCGTTGCACGGGCTCCACGAACCGGATGGGGCGTGGCGGCTCCTCGCCACGGTCAGGACCAGGGTGCCGGCCGGCTTCCGCCACGCCAGTTGACCTCGGCACAGCAGAAACCCCCGCCGGCCAGAGCCGACGGGGGTCACAGGACTTGTGTCAGTGGTTGCGCGGGAAGCCCAGGTCCACGCCCGCCGGGGCGTCCGAGGGGTCCGGCCAGCGGGTGGTGACCACCTTGCCGCGGGTGTAGAAGTGGACGCCGTCGTTGCCGTAGATGTGGTGGTCGCCGAAGAGGGAGTCCTTCCAGCCGCCGAAGCTGTGGTAGCCGACGGGGACCGGGATCGGGACGTTCACGCCGACCATGCCCGCCTGGATCTCCAGCTGGAAGCGGCGGGCCGCGCCGCCGTCGCGGGTGAAGATCGCGGTGCCGTTGCCGAACGGCGAGGCGTTGATGAGGGCCACGCCCTCCTCGTACGTCTCCGCGCGCAGCACGCACAGGACCGGGCCGAAGATCTCGTCCTGGTACGCCTTCGCCGTGGTCGGGACCCGGTCCAGGAGCGAGAGGCCGATCCAGTGGCCGTTCTCGTGACCGTCGACGGTGTAGCCCGTGCCGTCGAGGACGACCTCGCAGCCCTCGTCGGCCGCGCCCTTCACGTACGAGGCGACCTTGTCGCGGTGGACGGCCGTGATGAGCGGGCCCATCTCGGAGGTCGGGTCGTTTCCGGGGCCGATCTTGATCTTCTCGGCGCGCTCGCGGATCTTGTCCACCAGCTCGTCGCCGATCGCGCCGACCGCGACGACCGCCGAGATCGCCATGCAGCGCTCACCGGCCGAGCCGTACGCCGCCGAGACCGCCGCGTCCGCCGCCGCGTCCAGGTCCGCGTCCGGGAGGACCAGCATGTGGTTCTTCGCGCCGCCCAGGGCCTGGACTCGCTTGCCCGCCGCCGAGGCCGTGGTGTGGATGTGGCGAGCGATCGGCGTTGAACCCACGAAGGAGATCGCCGTTACGTCCGGGTGCTCCAGGAGGCGGTCCACCGCCACCTTGTCGCCGTGCAGGACGTTGAAGACGCCCTCCGGCAGGCCCGCCTCCGCAAGGAGTTCCGCGATCTTCAGGGACGGCGAGGGGTCCTTCTCGCTCGGCTTGAGGATGAAGGTGTTGCCGCACGCGATGGCGAGCGGGAACATCCACATCGGCACCATCGCCGGGAAGTTGAACGGCGTGATGCCGGCCACGACACCCACCGGCTGGCGGATCGACGCCACGTCGACGCGGCTCGACACCTGCGTCGACAGCTCGCCCTTGAGCTGGGTGGTGATGCCACACGCCAGGTCGACGATCTCCAGGCCGCGGGCGACCTCGCCCAGCGCGTCCGAGTGGACCTTGCCGTGCTCGGCGGTGATCAGCTCGGCGATCGCGTCCCGGTTGGCGTCGAGCAGCGCGCGGAACTTGAACAGGATCGTGGTGCGCTGCGCGAGCGACGCCGTGCCCCAGGTCTCGAAGGCTGTCTTCGCGGCGGCCACCGCCGCGTCGACCTCCTCGACAGAGGCGAGCGCCACCTGCGTGGTCACGGCGCCGGTGGCCGGGTCGGTGACCGGGCCCCAGTTGCCCGACGTGCCCTCGACGGTCTTGCCACCGATCCAGTGGTTGACGGTCTTGACGGTGTTCGTCATGACGAAATGCTCCTTCAGAGATGGCGGCGTCGGGCGGTGACGTGCCGGTCGTACTCCTCCCGGGCCTTGACCGCCGACGGGCGGGTCGAGGTCTCGGCCACGGGCACATCCCACCATGCCTGGGCGGGAGGCGGGCCCGACACAGTGTCTGCCGTTTCGGTCTCCACGTAGACACATGTGGGGACGGTGGACGAACGCGCGTCGGCGAGGGCTTCTCGCAGGTCACGTACGGTACGGGGGGTCAGTACCCGCATCCCGAGAGAGGCCGCGTTGGCCGCCAGGTCGACCGGGAGCGGCGCGCCGGTGAAACCGCCGTCCCTCGCCCGGAAGCGGTACGCCGTGCCGTAGCGCTCACCTCCCACCGCCTCGGAAAGCCCTCCGATGGACGCGTACCCATGGTTCTGCAGGATGACCACCTTGATGGGCAGAGCCTGCTGGACAGCTGTCACGATCTCGGTGGGATTCATCAGGTATGTACCGTCTCCGACCAGCGCCCAGACCGGTCGGCCGGGGGCCGCGATCGCCACTCCGATCGCCGCCGGGATCTCGTAGCCCATGCACGAGTACCCGTATTCGACGTGGTACTGGTCCGAGGACCGGGCCCGCCAGAGCTTGTGGAGGTCGCCGGGGAGCGAGCCGGCCGCGTTGATCAGGATGTCGCTGTCGTCGACCAGAGTGTCGAGTGCGCCGAGGACCTGCGCCTGGGTGGGCCTGGCCTCCTCGTCGGCGGCGGTGTACGCGGCGGTGACCCGCTGCTCCCAGCGCGTCCGCTCCTCGCGGTACGCCTCCGCGTACGCCGGGGCGACCGTGTGGCCGTCCAGCTCGGCGTGGAGGAGTTCGAGGCCCTCGCGCGCGTCCCCGACCAGTGGGCGCGCGGCCAGCTTGTGGGCGTCGAAGGACGCGACGTTGAGGTTGACGAAGCGGACGTCGGGGTCGGCGAAGAGCGTCGAGGACGCGGTGGTGAAGTCGGAGTAGCGGGTGCCGATCCCGAGGACGAGGTCGGCGGAGCGGGCGAGTCCGTTCGCGGTCGCGGTGCCGGTGTGGCCGAGGGCGCCGACGTCGGCCGGGTGGCCGTGCGGCAGGACGCCCTTGCCGGCCTGGGTGACGGCGACCGGGATGCCGGTGGCGGCGGCGAAGACCCCGAGGGCGGTCTCGGCGCCGCTGTACTTGACCCCGCCGCCGGCCACGATCAGCGGGCGGTCCGCGGCTCTGACCGCCCGTACGGCCGCGTCCAGTTCGGCCTCGTCCGGCTGCTGCCTGCGCACCCGCCAGACCCGTTCGGCGAAGAACTCCTCCGGCCAGTCGTACGCCTCCGCCTGCACGTCCTGCGGCAGGGCGAGGGTGACCGCCCCGGTCGCGGCGGGGTCGGTGAGGGCCCGCGCGGCGGCGAGCGCGGCCGGGATCAGCGCCTCGGGACGGGTGATCCGGTCGAAGTACACGGAGACCGGACGCAGGCAGTCGTTGACCGACACATCGCCGGCGTACGGGACTTCCAGCTGCTGGAGGACCGGGTCGGCGGGGCGGGTGGCGAAGGTGTCGCCGGGCAGGAGCAGGACCGGGAGGCGGTTGATCGTGGCGAGTGCGGCGCCGGTGACGAGGTTGGTGGCGCCCGGTCCGATGGAGGTGGTCACGGCGTGCGCGGAGAGCCGGCTGGACTGGCGGGCGTAGCCGACGGCGGCGTGCACCATGGCCTGTTCGTTACGGCCCTGGAGGTACGGCATCTCGTCGGCGTACTCGACGAGGGCCTGGCCGATCCCGGCGACGTTCCCGTGGCCGAAGATGCCCCAGGTCGCGGCGATCAACCGGCGGCGGACGCCGTCGCGTTCGGTGTACTGCGCGGCGAGGAACCGCGTCAGGGCCTGTGCGACGGTCAGTGTGGTCACGTGTATCCCTCCCCGTGGTCCGGGTGGAAGCAGATCTTCCACTCCCGGTCCGGTCCTGGTCCGGCCATCACGTTCAGGTAGTACATGTCGTGGGCCGGCTGCGCGATCGACGGGCCGTGCCAGCCGTCGGGTACGAGTACGGCGTCGCCGGTGCGGACCTCGGCGAGCAGGTCGGCGCCGCCGGGTCGGGAGGGGGAGATCCGCTGGTAGCCGACTCCGTCGCCGGCGATCTCGTAGTAGTAGATCTCCTCGAGCACGGACTCGACGCCGGGGCGGTGCTCGTCGTGTTTGTGGGGCGGGTAGGAGGACCAGTTCCCGCCGGGGGTGATCACCTCGACGGCGATCAGGCGGTCGGCCTCGAAGACGCCGGCGGCGGCGAAGTTCCGTACCCGCCGGGCCTGGTTGCCGCTGCCGCGGGCCTCGACGGGTACCTCCGGCGCGGGGCCGTAGCGGGCGGGGAGTCGTCGCTCGCACTTCGCTCCTGCCAAAGCGAAGCGGCCTCCCGCACCGGAGGCGATCTGGACCCGTGCGTCGCGGGGCACGTAGGCGAAGTCGGTCACTCCGCCGAACACGCTCTCGCGGCCCAGGAGTTGAAGCGTCTGGCCGTCGATCTGCACCGTACAGCCGCCGGTGAGCGGAAGTACGATCCACTCGCTTTCCCCGGTGTCCAGGAGGTGGGTGGCTCCTGGAGCGAGGTCGAGGACGCGCAGTGCGGAGTGCTCCCAGCCTGCCCGCTCGGGGTCGACGTGGAGCGTGTACGGCCCGTGGGAGGCGCTCCCGGCGGGCAGATGGAGCTGGTGGTGCTCGTGGTGATCGTTCACGCGTGCAGGGTCCTTCCTACCGTCTCGCGCAGCAGCCGCGCAGCGGTATCGACGGCTCCGGCCACATCGCCGTCCTCGGGGTAGAGCAGGGCGCGGCCGACGACGAGGCCCCGGACGGTGGGCAGACGCAGCGCCCGGCGCCATTTCTCGTACGTGACCTCCTGGGCGTCCGGGCCCGGTCCCGGGTCTCCGCCGAGGAGGACGGTGGGGAGCGTGGTGGCCGCGAGGGCGCGGGCCATGTCCTCGGGGTGGTCGGTGACGGGGACTTTGAGCCAGGTGTAGGCGGAGGTGCCGCCGAGGCCGGAGGCGACGGTGAGGGAGGTGATGACGGCCTCGGCGGAGAGGTCGTTGTGGAGCCTGCCGTCGTGGTCGCGGTGGCAGAGGAAGGGCTCGACGAAGACGGGCAGGCCGAGGGCGGCCATCTCGTCGACGGTACGGGCGGCGGCGTGCAGGGTGTCGAGCGAACCGGGGTCGTCCGGGTCGATCCGCAGCAGGAGCTTGCCGGCGTCGAAGCCGAGCCGGGCGAGGTCCTGGGGGCGGTGGCCGGTGAACCGGTCGTCGAGTTCGAAGGAGGCGCCGGCGAGGCCGCCGCGGTTCATCGAGCCGACGGCGAGGCGGTCGTCCAGGGCGCCGAGCAGGAGGAGGTCGTCGAGGATGTCGGCGGAGGCGAGGACGCCGTCGACGCCGGGCCGCGAGAGCGCGAGCCGCAGCCGCCCGAGGAGGTCGGCGCGGTCGGCCATCGCGTACGGCCGCGCCCCGACGCCGAGGGCGCCCCGCGCGGGGTGGTCGGCGGCGACGATCAGCAGCCGGTCCCGCTCCTCGAACAACCCCCGCGTCCGCCGCCGCGCCGCCGCCGCGGCCACCGCCTCAGGCCGCCGCGCCCGCACGTCGACAAGCCACTCGACGTCGACGGCCTCGGGCGCCCCGGCGAAGGGCACGGCACGCGCGAACCGCCTCGGCGGCGCGGGGTGCGCGGCGTGGCGGAGGGGGTCGGGGGTGGGGGTGTCCGGCGCGCCCGGTGGGCTGCCCTCGGGCGGGGAGGGAGGCCGCCGCTCCGGGGCGCCCGAGGAGGGCGGGGGCTCCGAAGGTGCGGACACGGGCGGCGCCTTCGGGCCGCTCGCGCGGCGGTGGGCTGCTCGGGTGCGCCAGGTGTCGGCGGGGTCGTGGGTCATGGGGTGCGCTCCGGGAGCGTGCCGGTTCCGGTGGTGAGGGCCTGGTCGATCTCGTCGGCGTAGGGCATCGCCGGGGAGCAGGCGAGGCGGCCGGCCACGATGGCGCCCGCCGCGTTGGCCCGGCGCAGGGTGCGGTCCAGGTCCCGGCCGGCGAGCAGCCCGTCGCAGAGCGCCCCGCCGAACGCGTCGCCCGCGCCGAGGCCGTTGACCACGTCGACCGGCAGCGGCGCGACCTCCGCGCTCTCCCCGTCGGCGGTCATGGCCAGGACGCCCTTGGGGCCCTGCTTGACGACCGCGAGCCGCACCCCGGCGGCGAGCAGCGCGCGGGCCGCCGCGTACGGCTCGCGCTCCCCCGTCGCGACCTCGCACTCGTCCAGGTTCCCCACGGCGACCGTCGCCGAGGCCAGGGCCTCCCGGTAGAGCGGTCCCGCCTCCGTCGGGTCGGGCCAGAGCGTCGGGCGCCAGTCCAGGTCGAGCACGGTCAGGTCCGCGCCGCCACGCTCCCGCAACGCGGCCAGCGTCGCCGTCCGGCTCGGCTCTACGCTCAGCCCCGTCCCGGTCACCCAGAACGCCCGGGCCGCCCGGATCGCCGCGAGGTCCAGCTCCTCCGGGCGGATCTCCAGGTCCGGCGCCTTGGGACGGCGGTAGAAGTGGATCGGGAAGTCGTCGGGCGGGAAGATCTCGCAGAACGTGACCGGCGTCGGGTACTCCCCGACCGCCGTCACCCACCGGTCGTCGACCCCGAAGCCGCGCAGCTCCTCGTGCAGGTACTCCCCGAACGGGTCCGCCCCCGTCCGGCTCACAAGCGCCGTCCGCCGGCCGAGCCGGGCCGCCGCGACGGCCACGTTCGCGGGCGAACCGCCCAGGAACTTCCCGAAGGTCTCCACCCGGGCGAGCGGAACACCGACCTGGAGCGGGTAAAGGTCCACCCCGAGACGCCCCATCGTGATCAGCTCGTACGGCTCCGGCTCCGCATCCACGCGCGCCACCTCTCACCTCGGCCCCGCACCCAGGTCTAGCCGTCCGCCCCGAACCCTGTCAACGCTATGTCCTTACATTCGGACGAGCGTCTTGACGCGTCGTTCCGGGCGCGGTCAAGGTGGCTCTCATGACGAAGCCGTCGCCGCTGTCCCGCATCCGTATCGGCTCCGCCCCGGACTCCTGGGGCGTCTGGTTCCCCGACGACCCCCGGCAGGTCCCCTGGCAGCGCTTCCTCGACGAGGTCGCCGACGCAGGGTACGCGTGGATCGAGCTCGGCCCGTACGGCTATCTCCCCACCGATCCCGCCGTCCTGGCCGAGGAGACGGGCCGCCGGGGCCTGCGGGTCTCGGCGGGCACGGTCTTCACCGGGCTGCACCACGGACCGGCCGTCTGGGAGAAGACCTGGGCCCACGTCGCGGACAACGCGGCGCTCGCGCGGGCGATGGGCGCCGAGCACCTGGTCGTCATCCCGTCCTTCTGGCGGGACGACAAGACGGGCGAGGTCCTGGAGGACCGCACGCTCACCCCCGAACAGTGGCGGAATCTCACCGGTCTGACCGAGCGTCTGGGCCGCGAGGTCCGGGACCGCTTCGGGCTGCGGATCGTCGTCCACCCGCACGCGGACACCCATATCGACAGCGAGGAGAACGTGGCCCGGTTCCTGGACGCGACCGATCCGGACCTGGTCTCCCTCTGCCTGGACACCGGGCACTACGCGTACTGCGGCGGCGACAGCGTCAAGCTGATCGAGACGTACGGCGAGCGCATCGGCTACCTCCACCTCAAGCAGGTCGACCCGGAGGTCCTCGCCGGGGTGATCGCCGACGAGGTGCCGTTCGGGCCCGCCGTGGCCCGGGGCGTGATGTGCGAGCCACCCTCGGGTGTGCCCGCCCTGGAACCGGTCCTGGCGGCTGCGCAGGCGCTCGACGTGGAGCTCTTCGCCATCGTCGAGCAGGACATGTACCCGTGCGAGCCCGACAAGCCGTACCCCATCGCGGTCCGCACCCGCCGCTTCCTGCGCTCCTGCGGAGCGTAGGAACCTCCGGAGCGCCTTCCGCCACGCCGATGTGACCATGCGTCACTTACGTCACATCCGTCCTCCTGTCGTCACACATGTCTCCATTACGCGGGCTTTACGTCACAGCCGTTCGACAGCCGCTCTCCTCCCGTTGCAAGGGGTCGTTGCAGGGGGCACAGGCTCAGTGATCGCCAGCGTCCGCCCCCGCAGCTCCCCCGAACGGCACCCCCGCCGTGCCGCTGCGAGGCGGGCAGGGAGGTGCCACGCATGACGGACAGAAGGCTCTGGTCGTACAAGGACATCGCCGCGCACATCAGGGTGCAGCCGGACACCGTCCGCTCCTACCGGAAGCACGGCCTCCTGCCGCCGCCCGACCATGTCGAGTCGGGCAAGCCCTTCTGGTACGCGGACACGATCCACTCCTGGGTCGCGAACCGCCCCGGCAACCGGAGCCGCCGGGACTGATCCGTCAGCCGCCGACGGGCTCCTTGGCCCGTTCGGTCACAGGGGTGGGGGGCGGCGTCGCCGGGGCGCCGCCCTCGCTTATCCCGAACCGGTCGTGGAAGCGGCGCAACGGGCCCGGCGCCCACCAGGTCAGCCGGCCGGTCAGCTTCATCACGGCGGGCACGAGCAGACTGCGGACCACCATCGCGTCCATCAGCACGGCGAGCGCCACCCCGAGGCCCAGCATCTTGGTGTTGGTCACCCGGGAGGTGCCGATGGCCACCATGACGACGGCGAGGATCACGGCGGCGGCGGTGATGAGGCCGCCGGTGCGGCGCAGCCCGAAGCGGACCGCGTGGTCGTGGTCGCCCGTCGCGTCGTACTCCTCCTTGATCCGGGAGAGCAGGAACACGCCGTAGTCCATGGAGAGTCCGAAGGCGACGCAGAACATCAGCACCGGCAGGTTCGTCTCGATGTCGCCGGTCGGGGTGAAGCCCAGCAGCCCGGAGAGGTGGCCCTCCTGGAAGACCCAGACGAGTGCGCCGAACATCGCCGTGAGGCTGAGGGCGTTGAGGACGACGGCCTGGATCGGGATCACCACGCTGCCGGTCAGCAGGAAGACCAGGACCAGGGTGACGATCACGACGATCGCCAGCGCCCAGGGCAGCCGGTCGGCGATGGCGTCCTTGGAGTCGACGAGGACGGCGGCCTGGCCGGTCACCGAGGTGTCGAACGGGGCGGGTGCGGCGCGCAGTTCGCCCACGACGCGCTGGGCGGTCTCACCGACGCCCTCGCCCTCCGGCACCACGGTGAAGTACGCGTGGTGCCCGGCGCCGCCCGCGCCGCCGCCCGCGCCGGCGGTCACGGGCCCGTCCACCCGGACGATCCCGTCCAGGGCCTGGATCCGCTCGCGGTATCCGGCGTACGCGTCCGGTGTGGCACCGCCCTCGGCGAGGACGGTGAGCCCGCCGCCGGGGCGGCCGGGGAAGCCCGCGCGCAGTTCGTCCTGGACGACCCGGGACTCGGCGGTGGTGGGCAGCTGGCGGTCGTCCACCGTGCCGAAGTTCACGCCCAGGAAGGGCAGTCCGAGGAGGATCAGACCGGTGGCAGTGGCCACGGCGAACACCGGCGCCCGTCGCATCACGAGCGCCGCCGTCCGCGCCCACCCGGCCCCGGGCTCGGCGCCCTTGGTCACCTCGGCGCCGTCGGCATCGGGTCCCGAAGCGGCGCGGCGGCGGAACAGGCGGCGCAGGTCGAGCGCGTTGACCCGGTCGCCGAGCAGCAGCAGCGCGGCGGGCAGCAGGATCAGCGCGGCGGCCGCCGCGAGCAGCACGACCGCGATGCCGGCGTAGGCGAAGGAGCGCAGGAAGTACTGCGGGAAGACGAGCATCGCGGCGAGCGAGACGGCCACGGTGAGCGCCGAGAACATGACCGTCCGCCCGGCGGTGCGCAGCGTGATGCCGATCGCGGTCCGGGGTTCGGCCCCGGCCGCGAGCTCCTCGCGGAAGCGACGGACCACGAACAGGGCGTAGTCGATGGCGAGTCCGAGCCCGAGGGCGGTGGTGAGGTTCTGCGCGAAGACCGAGACGTCGGTGAACTCCGTGAGACCGCGCAGCACCGCGTTCGTCCCCAGGATGGCGACGATGCCGATCCCCAGCGGAAGCAGCGCGGCGACCGCGCTGCCGAAGACCATGACGAGCAGGACGAGGGTCACCGGCAGGGCGATCAGCTCGGCGCGCAGCAGGTCCTCCTGGATGACCGTCTGCATCTCGTGCTGCACGGCCAGCGGACCGCCGAGGGAGACCTCGACCGGCCCGTGCGTCCCGCGGTACTCCGGGGCGATCCGCTCCAGGATCTCGCCGGCGGCCTTCTCGTCGCCCTCGACCCGGGCGGCGATCACGGCCTGCCGGCCGTCCTCGGAGCGCAGGGCCGGGGCGCCGGTCCCCCAGTACGAGCCGATGCCGCTCACGCCCGGCTCCGCGTCGAGCCGCTCGGCGAGCCGACGGGCCTCGGCGGCCACGGCGGGATCGTCGACCTTGCCCTTCCCCGCGTCCACGAGCAGGAGCAGGTTGGGCTGGGAGGCGGGGAACTCCCGCTCCAGGACCTGTGTCGCGTACGTGGATTCGGCGTCCGGGTCCTCCCAGCCGCCGCTGCCCATCCGGTCGGCGACACCGCCGCCCGCGAGGACGGCGAGCGCGGTGATCACGAGCGCGACCAGCAGGGACAGCCGCGGCCGCGCCGTCACGAACCGCGTCCACGCCCCGTCCCGGGAACCTCCCGCGGAGCCGCCCGCGGACCCGCCCGCAGACCCACGCGGCGACCCGCCCGGAGAACCGGCCCGGGAACCGTTGCGAGAGCCGCCCCGGGAACCCCCCGGCGACCCGCCCACCGGCCCACCCGGAGAACCTCCCGACTGACCGCCCGCCGGCCTACCCGACGGACCCCCCGGAGAACCCGGCGGACCCGCCTGACCAGGCGCTGTCTTCTTGACTTCGGCCATGACGCGGTGTCCCCTTCACCTGACCCATGCGCTCCGCTCCCCGGCAGGCCGCATGGGTCGACCATTGCCATAAACTGGCAAACACGAGCGACCACTCGCGTTTCCCAAGAATGCGAGCGACCACTCGCATTTGTCAATCGCGTCGAGGAGGCTGTGGACAGCCATGTCCGAAGAACCGAAGCCGCGCCGCCGCCAGGCCCGCGGCGAGCGCCGCATCGCGCAGCTGCTCCAGGCCGCCGCGAGCGTCTTCTGCGCGCAGGGGTACACAGCGACCAGCACCAACGCCATCGCCCGCGAGGCGCACGTCTCGCCGGGCACGCTCTACCAGTACTTCCCCAACAAGGAAGCCATCGCGATCGAGCTCGGCGACCGCCTCCTGCACGAGATGCGGGAGGCCCACGGCCAGGCGTTCAGGCCGGAGAACCTCGCGCTGCCGCTGCCCGAGATGCTCGACGCCGTCGTCGACCCGATGATCGAGTTCAACTGCCAGAACCCGGCCTTCCTCGCCCTGATGCACGGCTCCGAGGTCCCCGGCCGGATCGCCGAGGAGCACGACGCCCTGCACGTCTCCCTCCTGGCCCGCATCCGGGACCTGCTGGGCCACTACATCCCGGACATGCCGGAGGCGGAGCGCGCCCTCGTCGCCGACATGACCTTCGCCGTCTTCAAGGGCGGCCTCGCCCTGGTCCTCGCCGCGCCCGAGGGCCCGGAGCGGGACGCCGCCTCCGCCGAGCTGAAGCGGGTGCTCTTCCGCTACCTCGACCCGGTCGTCGGCTCGGTCCTCACGGACGGCCTCACCACGGACAGCGTCACCATGTACGGCGTCACCACGGACAGCGTCACCACGACTCCGACCCCCTGATCGCGTCCTTCGGCAGGGCCTTCTCGCCCGACCCCGCCCGGATCTTCAGCGCGACGAGCGGGAAGACGAGGACCGAGAGCATCCCGGCCCCGACCAGCGCCGCCGCCTCGCCCGCCGAGAGCGCCTTGTCGTCCACGCCGATGGTGGTGATCGCGACGACGAGCGGCAGGGCCGTGGACTCGTAGAGCACGAGCGCGCCGCGCCCCTTGCGCGTCAGGTCGCCGGGGGCCAGGAACCAGACCGGGCCGCCGCGCACCACCAGGAACAGCAGCAGGAAGAGCGGCAGCAGGAGCAGCGTCCGGCCGCCGTCGAGCAGCGAGGCCAGGTCGAACTCGATGCCGGTGACGATGAAGAAGACCGGCACCAGGAAGCCGAAGCCGACCGCCTCGACCTTCTCCAGGATCGCCGGTCCGGCCTCCGGCGCGGCGCCGGTCAGGACGAGCCGGGTGATCATTCCGGCGGCGAACGCGCCGAGCAGCACGTCGAGTCCGAGGGCCTGGGAGGCGCCCAGCATCAGCGCGAGCAGCAGGAAGACGAAGCGGACCGCGAACTGGCCGCTGGTGTGCAGGGTCTTGCGGATGACCGTCGAGAACCACGGCGGCCTCGGCCGCAGCGCCCAGAAGACGGCCCCCGCCGTGAGCGCCGCGAAGACGGCGAGCAGCGCCGTCGACTCGGCCGCGCCGCGGCCGCTGAGGAGCAGCGCCATCGCGATGATCGGCCCGAACTCCCCCACCGCGCCGAAGGCCATCACCACCGAGCCGAACCGGCCGCGCAGCTCGCCCGCGTCCCGCAGCACCGGCAGGACGGTGCCGAGCGCGGTGCTGGTGAGCGCCACGCCGATGAAGACGCCGTTGTGGAACCCGTCGCCGAGGAGCACCCCGGTCCCGAGGCCGAGCACCAGGGCGATCAGCCACGCCCACACCGAGCGCTTGAGGATGTCGCCCCGTACCTTCCCGAACTCGATCTCGTACCCCGCGAGGAAGATCAGCATCGCGAGCCCGAGCTGCGAGAGTCCGTCGATGAGGGCGCCCGTGTGCGCCCAGCCGAGGACGTCGGGGCCGATCAGGATGCCGAGCAGGATCTCGAAGATGACGAGCGGGACGGGCAGTCGGCGCCCCACCGCGTGGGCGAGCAGCGGCGCCAGGACGGCGATCGACATGATCAGGATCAGCGTGGTCCCCGAATGCGACATATCGGGTATCTATCACCCTTGGCGCGTCGACGCGCAGGGTGACCTCCCCGAACCCACGTCGCATCTCCACGGGAGTGGAATTTATACCCCCTAGGGGTATAATCTGTGTTTCAGTACGAGTCCGCACCAGCACGCCCTCGAAGAGGAGACCGTCATGACCGCCGAGACGACGACCGCACTCACCACCGTGTACCAGGTCAAGGGAATGACCTGCGGGCACTGCGAGGGCGCGGTCTCCAGCGAGATCTCCGAGATCGCCGGGGTCTCCTCCGTCAAGGCCGTGGCCTCCACCGGCCAGGTCACCGTGGTCTCCGAGGCCGCCCTCGACGTGGAGGCCGTCCGCGCCGCCGTCGACGAGGCCGGCTACGAGCTCGTCGACCAGGCCTAGCCCGTCCCAGGACCGGCCGGCCAGTCCTAGAAGAGCCTCTCGTTCGGACCGGCTCCCACACCACCCCCGCAGGGCCGTACCGTTGACCGGTACGGCCCTGCTCCCCTTTGGAACCGCACATGACTCCGAGCACCGCGACCGCCACCGAGACGACCGAGCTCGTCATCGGCGGGATGACCTGCGCCTCCTGCGCCGCCCGCGTCGAGAAGAAGCTCAACCGGATGGAAGGCGTCACGGCGACCGTCAACTACGCGACGGAGAAGGCCCGGATCGCCCACCCGCCGGAGACCGCCGTCGCCGATCTGATCGCGACGGTCGTCAAGACCGGTTACACCGCCGAGGAGCCCGCACCGCCGGTGCCGGACCCCGAGGCGTCGGACACCCCGGAAAGCACACGGGCGCAGGACCCCGAACTGACCGCGCTCCGCCGCCGCCTGACGGTCTCGGCCGTGCTGTCGGCTCCGGTGGTGCTGCTCGCGATGGTCCCTGCCCTCCAGTTCGACAACTGGCAGTGGCTCTCCCTGACCCTCGCCTCGCCGGTCGTCGTCTGGGGCGGGCTGTCGTTCCACCGCGCCGCGTGGACCAATCTGCGGCACGGCGCGGCGACCATGGACACCCTCGTCTCCGTCGGGACGCTGGCCGCCTTCGGCTGGTCGCTCTGGGCCCTGTTCTTCGGCACCGCGGGTATGCCGGGCATGCGGCACGGCTTCGACCTCACCGTCGAGCACACCGACGGCGCCTCCTCCATCTACCTGGAGGTCGCGGCCGGGGTCATCACCTTCATCCTCCTCGGCCGCTATCTGGAGGCTCGCGCCAAACGGAAGGCCGGCTCGGCGCTGCGCGCCCTGATGGAGCTCGGTGCCAAGGACGTGGCCGTTCTGAGGGGAGGTACGGAGGTACGGGTCCCGGTGGCCGAGCTGCGGGCCGGTGACCGCTTCGTCGTCCGCCCCGGCGAGAAGATCGCCACCGACGGGACGGTCGTGGAGGGCGCCTCCGCCGTGGACGCGTCCCTCCTCACCGGCGAGTCCGTGCCGGTCGACGTGACAGCCGGCGACCCGGTCACCGGTGGCTGCCTCAACACCTCCGGACGCCTCGTCGTCGAGGCGACCCGGGTCG
This sequence comes from Streptomyces sp. NPDC058579, assembly GCF_042718575.1. NCBI lineage: Bacteria > Bacillati > Actinomycetota > Actinomycetes > Kitasatosporales > Streptomycetaceae > Streptomyces > Streptomyces sp. NPDC058579. Next base: position 51,442 of record NZ_JBHXPI010000003.1, on the reverse strand, counting down.
GCGCCGACACCCAGCTGGCCCGGATGGCCAAGCTGGTCGAGGACGCCCAGAACGGCAAGGCCGAGGTGCAGCGCCTCGCCGACCGGATCTCGGCCGTCTTCGTGCCCGTCGTCCTCTACATCGCCCTCGCCACCCTGCTGACCTGGCTGTTCGTGGTCGAGGACACCACCGGCGCGTTCACCGCCGCCGTCGCCGTACTGATCATCGCCTGCCCCTGCGCCCTGGGCCTCGCGACCCCGACCGCGCTCATGGTCGGCACCGGGCGCGGCGCGCAGCTGGGCATCCTGATCAAGGGCCCCGAGGTTCTGGAGTCCACCCGGCGCGTCGACACGGTCGTCCTCGACAAGACCGGCACGGTCACGACCGGCCGGATGCGGCTGACGAAGGTGTACGCGTACGAGGGTGTGGACGAGGCCGAGCTGCTGCGCCTCGCGGGCGCCCTGGAGCACGCCTCCGAGCACCCGGTGGCCCGGGCGGTCGCGGCCGGCGCAGCCGAGAAGCTCGGCGAGCTGCCCGTACCGGAGTCCTTCGCGAACGTGCCCGGTCTCGGGGTGCGCGGCACGGTGGAGGGCCACGCCGTCCTGGTGGGCCGCCCGGCGCTCCTGGCGGCCGAGGGGATCGAGGTGCCGGGGGTGCCGGAGCCGGGGGCCGTACAGGTCGCCTGGGACGGGCGGGCGCGCGGGGCGCTCACGGTCGCCGACGCCGTGAAGGAGACCAGCACGGAGGCGGTCACGCGGCTGCAGGCCCTCGGCCTGACGCCGGTCCTGCTGACCGGCGACGGGCGGGCGGTGGCCGAGACCGTGGCGGCGGAGGTCGGCATCGACCCGGACCGGGTCTTCGCCGAGGTCCTGCCGGAGGAGAAGGTCGAGGTGGTCCGCCGCCTCCAGGCGGAGGGCCGGACGGTCGCGATGGTCGGGGACGGCGTGAACGACGCCGCCGCGCTCGCCACCGCCGATCTGGGTCTTGCGATGGGCACCGGGACGGACGCGGCGATCGAGGCGAGCGATCTGACGCTGGTCCGCGGGGACCTGCGGGTGGCGGCGGACGCCATCAGGCTCGCCCGCCGGACCCTGGCGACGATCAAGGGAAACCTGGGATGGGCGTTCGGTTACAACGTGGCGACGCTCCCGCTGGCCGCCCTCGGTCTGCTGAACCCGATGATCGCCGGATTGGCCATGGCCTTTTCGTCCGTCTTTGTCGTGACAAACAGCCTGCGGCTTCGACGCTTCACGTGAATTGACCTACACGTGACGCACAGGACCTTCACAAAGAGACCTAGATCACAGATATTTGGGGGTAACCATTCGGGCCGTTCGCGAGTCTAAGTGGGCGATGCCAAGAACGTCTTGGGGGACGTTCATGGGATGTCTTGGGGGACGTCTCAGGCAGCAGCGTTGGCCGGGGCACGTGCACCGGGGAGCTTTGAGCGGCCCTCCCGTACGTACGTACCCCGGCAGACCGCGCGGCCCGCGTAGCTTCTGCTGAACCCGGCAGACGCCCGGCCCGGATCCCGTGGGGGGAATCCGCACCGGGGATATGGAAAGCGCCCCGCTCGTCGACCCGTGGGGGGATCGACAGCGGGGCGCTTTTCGTTGCGCGCTCGTGCGGCGCCGCCGAGCGCGGCGCCTCGTGACGAGGCCAGGCGGCCTCGTGACGAGGCCAGGCGTCAGGCGTCGACGAGGTCAGGCGTCAGGCGTCAGCGGCCCTCGACCGGGACGAAGTCGCGCAGGACCTCGCCGGTGTAGATCTGGCGCGGGCGGCCGATGCGGGAGCCCGGCTCCTTGATCATCTCGTGCCACTGGGCGATCCAGCCCGGCAGCCGGCCGAGCGCGAAGAGCACGGTGAACATCTCGGTCGGGAAGCCCATCGCGCGGTAGATGAGGCCCGTGTAGAAGTCCACGTTCGGGTAGAGGTTGCGCGAGACGAAGTACTCGTCGGAGAGCGCGTGCTCCTCCAGCTTGAGCGCGATGTCCAGCAGCTCGTCGGACTTGCCGAGCGCGGAGAGCACGTCGTGCGCCGCCGCCTTGATGATCTTGGCGCGCGGGTCGAAGGACTTGTACACCCGGTGGCCGAAGCCCATCAGGCGGACGCCGTCCTCCTTGTTCTTCACCTTGTTGATGAAGGAGTCGACGTCGCCGCCGTTGGCCTTGATGCCCTCGAGCATCTCCAGGACCGACTGGTTGGCGCCACCGTGCAGCGGGCCCCAGAGGGCGGAGATGCCGGCGGAGATCGACGCGAACATGTTCGCCTGGCTCGAACCGACCAGGCGGACCGTGGAGGTCGAACAGTTCTGCTCGTGGTCCGCGTGCAGGATCAGGAGCTTGTCGAGCGCGGAGACCACGACCGGGTCCAGGTCGTACTCCTGGGCCGGGACCGAGAAGGTCATGCGCAGGAAGTTCTCGACGTACCCGAGGTCGTTGCGCGGGTAGACGAAGGGGTGACCGATCGACTTCTTGTAGGCGTACGCCGCGATCGTCGGCAGCTTGGCGAGCAGCCGGATCGTGGAGATGTGCCGCTGCTCCTCGTCGAACGGGTTGTGGCTGTCCTGGTAGAAGGTGGACAGCGCGGAGACCACGGAGGAGAGCATCGCCATCGGGTGGGCGTCCCGGGGGAACCCGTCGAAGAAGCGCTTGACGTCCTCGTGCAGCAGCGTGTGCTGGGTGATCTCGTTCTTGAAGGTCGCCAGCTCGTCGACCTTGGGGAGCTCACCGTTGATCAGCAGGTACGCCACCTCCGTGAAGGTGGAGCTCTCCGCCAGCTGCTCGATGGGGTAGCCGCGGTACCGCAGAATGCCCTGCTCGCCGTCGAGGTAGGTGATCGCGGATTTATAGGCGGCGGTGTTGCCGTAACCGCTGTCCAGGGTGACCAGACCGGTCTGGGCTCGGAGCTTCCCGATGTCGAAGCCCTTGTCACCGACGGTGCTGTCGACCACCGGGTAGGTGTATTCACCGTCCGCGTACCGCAGTACTACAGAGTTGTCGCTCACGTCATCCCTCACCGACGTAGTGCCTCTTCTTCGAGGTGCCCTGACTGTCTCTACCATCCCCCATTTGGCTCAGGAGAGTGCACTCGGGGTCGACCATTGGGCCAATTGGCGGCACTCAGTGCCGCCAACCTGCTCATCTTGCCCCCTTCGCCCCGCTTCCGGAAGTCCGGGGTGGTCTTTCGCACCGTCGCCACCCGGCCGCTCGCACGGCCACCGCACTGCCGCTCACCTGCCCGCTCACCTGGCCGCCGAGAGCCGGTGGGCCAGCGCGGTGAAGCGTCTGCCTGCGGAAACCGTCCGTACGGCCTGGGCGATCGCCTTGCGGGAGCCGACCAGGACGACGAGCTTCCTGGCCCGGGTGACGGCCGTGTAGAGCAGGTTCCGCTGGAGCATCATCCAGGCGCTGTTGGTGACCGGGATCACCACCGCCGGGTACTCGCTGCCCTGCGAACGGTGGATCGTGACGGCGTAGGCGTGGGCCAGCTCGTCCAGCTCGTCGAAGTCGTACGGCACCTCCTCGTCCTCGTCCGTGCGTACGGTCAGGCGCTGTTCGACGGTGTCGAGCGAGGTCACGACGCCGACCGTGCCGTTGAAGACGCCGTTGGCGCCCTTCTCGTAGTTGTTGCGGATCTGCGTGACCTTGTCGCCGACACGGAAGACCCGGCCGCCGAACCGCTTCTCGGCGAGGTCGGGGCGGGCGGGTGTGACGGCCTGCTGGAGCAGTCCGTTGAGCGCGCCCGCGCCGGCCGGGCCCCGGTGCATGGGGGCCAGCACCTGCACGTCCCGGCGCGGATCGAGACCGAATTTGGCGGGAATTCGTCGGGCGACGACCTCGACGGTGACCCGGGCGGCGTCCTCGGTCTCGTCCTCCACGAAGAGGAAGAAGTCCGGCAGGCCGGTGGTGACGGGCGGCTGACCGGCGTTGATCCGGTGGGCGTTGGTGACGACCCCGGACTGCTGGGCCTGGCGGAAGATCCGGGTCAGCCGGACGGCCGGAACCGGGCTGTCGGGCGCGAGCAGGTCGCCGAGCACCTCCCCCGCGCCGACCGACGGCAGCTGGTCCACGTCCCCGACGAGGAGGAGGTGGGCACCGGGTGCCACGGCCTTGACCAGCTTGTTGGCGAGGAGCAGATCGAGCATGGACGCCTCGTCCACGACCACCAGGTCGGCGTCGAGCGGCCGGTCCCGGTCGTAGGCCGCGTCCCCGCCCGGCTTCAGCTCCAGGAGGCGGTGGACGGTCGAGGCCTCGGCGCCGGTCAGCTCGGCGAGGCGCTTGGCGGCCCGGCCGGTGGGCGCGGCGAGGACGACCTTGGCCCGCTTGGCCCGGGCCAGCTCCACGATCGAGCGGACCGTGAACGACTTCCCGCACCCCGGGCCGCCGGTGAGCACGGCGACCTTACGGGTCAGGGCGAGCCGCACCGCCTCCTCCTGCTCGGGCGCGAGTGAGGCCCCGGTGCGGTCGGCGAGCCAGGCGAGCGCCTTGTCCCAGGCCACGTCCTGGAAGCCGGGCATACGGTCCTCCCCGGTGCGCAGCAGCCTGCCGATCTGCCCGGCGAGGGACAGCTCGGCGCGGTGGAACGGCACCAGGTACACGGCCGTCACCGGCTCCCCCTCGGGCCCGGGCACCGACTCCCGTACGACCCCCTCGGGGTCCGCCGCGAGCTCGGCGAGGCACTCGATGACCAGGCCGGTGTCGACCTGGAGCAGCTTCACCGCGTCGGCGATGAGCCGCTCCTCGGGCAGGAAGCAGTGGCCCTGGTCGCTGGACTGCGACAGGGCGTGCTGCAGCCCGGCCCTGACCCGGTCGGGGCTGTCGTGCGGGATGCCGACGGCCTGGGCGATCCGGTCGGCGGTGAGGAAGCCGATGCCCCAGACGTCGGCGGCGAGCCGGTAGGGCTGGTTGCGGACGACGGAGATCGAGGCGTCCCCATACTTCTTGTAGATCCGCACGGCGATGGAGGTGGAGACGCCGACGCCCTGGAGGAAGACCATGACCTCCTTGATGGCCTTCTGCTCCTCCCACGCGGCCGTGATGTTCTTCGTCCGCTTGGGGCCGAGGCCCGGCACCTCGATCAGTCGGGCGGGGGCGGCCTCGAGGATGTCGAGGGTGTCCAGGCCGAAGTGCTGGGTGATGCGGTCGGCGAAGACGGGACCGATGCCTTTGACGAGCCCGGAGCCGAGATAGCGGCGGATGCCCTGGATGGTGGCGGGCAGCACCGTCGTGTAGTTCTCGACCGTGAACTGTCTGCCGTACTGAGGATGGGAGCCCCAACGCCCCTCCATCCGCAGCGACTCCCCCGGCTGGGCCCCGAGCAGCGCCCCGACGACCGTGAGGAGATCGCCGCCACCGCGCCCGGTGTCGACGCGGGCGACCGTGTACCCGCTCTCCTCGTTGGCGTACGTGACCCGCTCCAGCACCCCTTCCAGTACCGCGTGACCGTGACCCCGACCCTCGTTGGACATGACCCGAAGGTAGCGAAGGGCACGGACATCGGGGGTAGGGGTGGGCGGGAGCCTGTGGACAACCCATAGGGGGTTGTCGGTTCGCGCGGGCCTGCGCGGCTGCGCTCCGACGTGCCGAGACGTCGGGGGAAACGTAGCGCTTCCGGCATGAGCGACGAATCATTCCAGGACGACGTGCTGCACGAGCTCGGCGACGACCGGCTCCAGGAGATCGCCGGGCTGCTCGGCACGGACGCGGCCGGGGCGCAGGAGGTCGTGGGCAGTTCGGTGTCCGCGCTCTCCGGGGAGCTGCGGCAGGCGGCCTCCGAGCCCGGCAGCGCGGACGAGGTACGGCAGGCCGTCGAGGAGGCCGGCTCCGCCGAGCCGCCGCTCCAGGGCGTGGCGGGCTTCGGCGGCCTGGTGAGCGGCGGCCTCATGGCCGGGGTGCTCGGCAAGCTGGCGAAGCCCGCGGCCAACGCCGTCGCCAAGAAGACGGGCCTCCCCCCGGCGACGGTCTCCCGCGCGATCGAGCTGCTCGTCCCCGTGGTCCTCGCCGTCATCACCAGGCGCGCGGCGGGCAAGAAGGCGGGGGCCGGAGGCCTGGGCGACATCCTGGGCGGGCCCAAGAAGTAGCGGGCCCCGAGGTCAGCCCACCTCTCGTACGAAGCCCGCCGCCGTCTCCTCCAGCACCTCGACGCCGTTCCTGGCCCACAGCTCGTCGTTGAAGAGCTCCACCTCGATCGGGCCCGTGTACCCGGCCGCCTCCACGAGGGTGCGCCACCGCCGGAGGTCGATCGCGCCGTCGCCGAGGCGGCCGCGGCCGTTGAGGACGCCGGCCGGCAAGGGGGTGGTCCAGTCGGCCAGTTGGAAGGCGTGGATGCGGCCCGCCGCGCCCGCGCGGGCGACCGCCGCCGGGGCGCGGTCGTCCCACCAGACGTGGTACGTGTCGACGACCACCCCGACCTGCGAGGCGGGGAAGCGCTCGGCGATCTCCAGCGCCTGGTCCAGGGTGGAGACCGCACAGCGGTCCGCCGCGTACATCGGGTGGAGGGGTTCGATCGCGAGCCGGACGCCCCGCTCCCCCGCGTACGGGGCGAGTTCGGCGATCGCCTCCCCGATCCGGGCGCGGGCGGCCGTCAGGTCGCGGTTGCCCGGGGCGAGGCCGCCGGAGACCAGGACCAGGGTGTCCGTGCCCAGGGCCGCCGCCTCGTCGATCGCCGCGCGGTTGTCGTCGAGCCACTGGGCCGTGGTGAAGAAGCCGCCCCGGCAGAGCGACGTGACCGTCAGGCCCGCGTCGCGTACGAGCTTCGCCGTCTCCTCCAGGCCGTGCCGCGCGACCGGCTCCCGCCACAGGCCCACGCCCGGGACGCCGAGCCGAACGCAGTTCGCCACCAGCTCCGGCAGGGACAGTTGCTTCACGGTCATCTGGTTGATGCTGAAACGCGAAAGCGGACTCATCGCTCGACTCCGTACACCGTCAGAAGGGACCGCATCCTCGACTCCGCCCGCTCCGGATCCGGGAACAGGCCAAGTCCGTCGGCCAGTTCGTACGCCCGGGCCAGGTGCGGCAGCGAGCGTGCCGACTGGAGGCCGCCGACCATCGTGAAGTGGTCCTGGTGGCCCGCGAGCCACGCCAGGAACACGACTCCCGTCTTGTAGAAGCGGGTCGGCGCCTCGAAGAGGTGCCGGGACAGCTCCACGGTCGGGTCGAGCAGCTCCCGGAACCCCTTCGCGTCCCCCGTGTCCAGGATCCGTACGGCCTCCGCCGCCAGCGGGCCCAGCGGGTCGAAGATACCGAGCAGCGCGTGGCTGAAGCCCCGGTCGTCGCCCGCGATCAGCTCGGGGTAGTGGAAGTCGTCGCCCGTGTAGCAGCGGACGCCCTCCGGGAGGCGGCGGCGCAGATCGATCTCGCGCTGGGCGTCGAGGAGGGAGACCTTGATGCCGTCGACCTTGTCCGGATGGGCCGCGATGACCTCCAGGAAGGTCTCGGTCGCCGCGTCCAGGTCGGCCGAGCCCCAGTACCCGCCGAGCGCCGGGTCGAACATCGGGCCGAGCCAGTGCAGGATCACCGGCTCGCTCGTCTGGCGCAGGAGGTGGGTGTACGTGTCCACGTACTCTTCCGGGCTCCCGGCCGCCGCCGCGAGGGCGCGCGAGGCCATGAGGATGGGCTGGGCGCCGGCCTCCTCGACGACGGCGAGCTGCTCCTCGTACGCCGCGCGGATCGCCACCAGGTCGGCGGGGCCGGTCAGTTGGTCCGTGCCCACGCCGCAGGCGATCCGGCCGCCGACCGCCTTCGCCTCGGCCGCCGAGCGGCGGATCAGTTCGGCCGCGCCCGCCCAGTCCAGGCCCATCCCGCGCTGGGCGGTGTCCATGGCCTCGGCGACGCCCAGGCCGTGCGACCAGAGGTGCCGGCGGAAGGCGAGCGTGGCGTCCCAGTCGACGGCGGCCGGGCCGTCGGGGGTGGTGTCGGCGTACGGGTCGGCGACGACGTGGGCCGCGGAGAAGACCGTACGGGAGGTCAGGACGCCGGAGGTCGGCGCGCCGCCCACGGGGGCCGGGGCGGGGGTCTGGTGCACGCCGGCCGCGGGGGCGAGCGGGCGCGGGCTGTACTCCCGTACCCCGCCGGACTCGTCGGGCAGCCGGATCACAGCGTGACCTCCGGGACGTCGAGGCGCCGGCCCTCGGCCGAGGAGCGCAGTCCCAGTTCGGCGAGCTGCACGCCGCGCGCGCCCGCGAGCAGGTCCCAGTGGTACGGCTCGTCGAGGACGACGTGGCGCAGGAACAGCTCCCACTGCGCCTTGAAGCCGTTGGCGAACTCGGCGTTGTCCGGGACCTCCTGCCACTGCTCGCGGAAGGGCTCGGTCGCCGGGATGTCCGGGTTCCAGACCGGCTTCGGGGTGGCCGAGCGGTGCTGGACGCGGCAGTTGCGCAGGCCGGCGACGGCCGAGCCGTGCGTGCCGTCCACCTGGAACTCCACCAGCTCGTCGCGGTTGACGCGGACCGTCCAGGAGGAGTTGACCTGGGCGACCGCGCCGCCCTCCAGCTGGAAGATGCCGTACGCGGCGTCGTCGGCGGTCGCGGGGTACGGCTTGCCGTGCTCGTCCCAGCGCTCCGGGACGTGCGTGGCGACGTGCGCGGTGACGCTCGTGACCCGGCCGAAGAGCTCGTGGAGGACGTACTCCCAGTGCGGGAACATGTCCACGACGATCCCGCCGCCGTCCTCGGCGCGGTAGTTCCAGCTGGGGCGCTGGGCGTCCTGCCAGTCGCCCTCGAAGACCCAGTAGCCGAACTCGCCGCGCACGGAGAGGATCCGGCCGAAGAAGCCGCCGTCGATCAGGCGCTTCAGCTTGAGCAGGCCCGGCAGGAAGATCTTGTCCTGGACGACGCCGTGCTTGACGCCCTTCTCGGCGGCGAACCGGGCCAGGTCGAGGGCGCCCGCGAGGTCACCGGCCGTGGGCTTCTCGGTGTAGACGTGCTTGCCGGCGGCGACGGCCTTGCGGATGGCCTCGACGCGGGCCGAGGTGACCTGGGCGTCGAAGTAGATGTCGACGGACCGGTCGGTCTCGTCGGCGAGCACGGCGTCCAGGTCGGTGGACCACTCGGTGAGGCCGTGCCGCTCGGCGAGCGCGCGCAGGGCGGGCTCGCGGCGGCCGACGAGGACGGGTTCCGGCCACAGCGTCGTGCCGTCGCCCAGGTCGAGGCCGCCCTGCTCGCGCAGGGCGAGGATCGAGCGGACGAGGTGCTGGCGGTAGCCCATGCGTCCGGTGACGCCGTTCATGGCGATACGGACCGTCCTGCGTGTCACGAAGGTGCCTCCATCACGTACTCAACCTCAAACATCACGTACACAACCTCAAACAGAAAGCGCTTTCTACGAACGAAGACGCTAGCCTGCCGACAACACACCGGACAAGGGGTCCGCCGGACTCTCCTCGACGCCCCCGCCCCGGCTCTCGCCCGCTCTTCCCGCTCTTCCCGCTCTTCCCGGAGGTACGCGATGACCGTCACGCTGTCGGATGTGGCCGCGCGTGCCCAGGTGTCCCCCGCCACCGTCTCCCGCGTCCTGAACGGCAACTACCCCGTCGCCGCCTCCACCAGGGAGCGGGTGCTGCGGGCGGTGGACGAGCTGGACTACGTCCTGAACGGCCCCGCGAGCTCGCTCGCCGCCGCCACATCGGACCTGGTCGGCATCCTCGTCAACGACATCGCCGACCCCTTCTTCGGGATCATGGCGGGCGCGGCGCAGAGCGCGATCGGCGAAGGTGCGCCGGGCCGGGCGGGTGGCGAGAAACTGGCGGTGGTCTGCAACACGGGCGGCTCCCCGGAGCGCGAGCTCACGTACCTCACGCTGCTCCAGCGGCAGCGCGCCGCCGCCGTCATCCTGACCGGCGGGGCGCTGGAGGATCCGGACCATGTGGCGGCGGTCTCGACGAAGCTCGCGAAGCTGACGGACGCGGGGACCCGGATCGTGCTGTGCGGCCGGCCGCCGGTGACGGGGGACGCGAGCCTGGCGGCGCTCACCTTCGACAACCGGGCGGGCGCGCGCCGGCTCACGGAGCACCTGCTCTCGCTGGGCCACCGGCGGATCGGTTACGTGGCGGGGCCCGCGGACCGGACGACGACCCGGCACCGGCTCGAGGGCCACCGGGACGCCCTCGCGGCGGCCGGGCTGCCGGAGGGGCCGACGGTGCACGGCCCGTACGACCGGCGCTCGGGCTACGACGCGACGCTCGAACTCATGCGCCGGGAACCGGAGTTGACGGCCGTCCTCGCGGCCAACGACACGGTCGCACTGGGCGCGTGCGCGGCGCTGCGGGACCAGGGGCTGCGGATCCCGGAGGACGTCTCGGTTGCGGGCTTCGACGACCTCCCGTTCTCGATCGACGCGGTCCCGGCGCTGACGACCGTACGCCTGCCCCTGCACGAGGCGGGCGCCCGCGCGGGCCGCCTCGCGGTCGGCACGGAGGAGCCCCCGCCTGGCGGCGTGACGACGATCCCGGCGGAACTGCTGGTACGGGAGTCGACGGCGCGCCCGCGGGGGTGAGGGCGCGCCCGCGAGGCGGCTCCGGGGTCGCGTGCGGGGGCGCGCTTCCGGGGTCGCGCGTGGGCAGGCGCCTCTGCGTCGCGCGGGGCAGAGGCGCCTCCGGCGTAGCGCGGACAGACGCCTCCAGGGTCAAGCGCGGGCACGCGCCTCTAGGTTCGCGCGCGGGCACGCACCTCTGGGGTCGCGGACACGGAGGCCTCCGGGGTGGTCGCGGACGCGGAGGTGTCCCCCTTCGCCGCGCCGCCTCGGCCCCACGAGAGCGTCGACAGGGCCACTCCCCCGACCAGCAGCGCCGCCGCGCACCAGCGCAGGGGTGAGACGGCCTCGCCCAGGAACAGGGCCGCCGACGACATGCCGAAGACGGGGACCAGGAGGGAGAACGGGGCCACTGAGGACGCCGGGTAGCGGCGCAGGAGCCAGCCCCAGGCTCCGAAGCCGAAGACGGTGACGACCCAGGCGCAGTAGACGATGACGCCCGCGCCGGTCCAGTCGAGCCCGCGCAGCGCTTCGAGGTCGCGCTCCGGGCCCTCCAGGAGGAGCGAGAGGGCGAGCAGCGGCAGTACGGGCACGGTGCTGACCCAGACCATGAAGTTGAGGGCGTCGGGCGGGGATGCCTTACGGGTCAGGACGTTGGAGACGCCCCAGCAGGCCGCCGCCGCGATGCACAGCGCGAAGCCCACCAGCGGGCCGGACGCACCCTCGTCGACCGCCGCGACCCCGATGCCCGCGAGCGCGACCGCCATGCCCGCGACCTTCACCTTCCCGGGCCGTTCGCCGAGCGCGACGAAGGCGAACAGGGCCGTGAAGACCGCCTGGATCTGCAGGATCAGCGAGGAGAGCCCGGCGGGGGCGCCGAGGTCCATGCCCGTGAAGAGCAGCCCGAACTTCGCCACGCCCAGGGCGAGTCCGACCCCCACGATCCACTTCCAGGCGACCGTGGGCCGGCCGACCAGGAAGACCGCGGGCAGCGCGGCGACGAGGAAGCGGAGGGCGGAGAAGAGCAGCGGCGGGAAGTGGTCGAGGCCGATCTCGATGACGACGAAGTTGACTCCCCAGACGGCGGCGACGAACGCGGCCAGGGCGATGTGGGCAGGGCGCATGGAAGAGAGCGTCGCCCACCATGAACGTGTAGCACCAGCTCGTATCTCTTCATGGTTGGATTTAGCAACGCTTCATCCGCGACCGCCCCCACCGCCCTCACCGCCCTCACCGCCCCGAGGAGCCCGCCCATGCTCGATCTCGGCCGCCTGCGCGCCCTCCACGCCGTCTCCGTCCACGGGTCCGTCGGCGCCGCGGCCGCCGCCCTCGGGTACACCCCGTCGGCAGTCTCCCAGCAGATCGCGAAGCTGGAGCGGGAGACCCGTACGACCCTGCTCGAACGCCGGGGCCGCGGGGTCAGGCTCACCGACGAGGCGTATCAACTGGCCGCCACCGCCGAGCAGTTGTTGTCGATCGTCGAGCAGGCGGAGGTGCGGCTCGAGGAGCGGCGCGGGCTGCCCGCCGGGCGGCTCTCGATCGGCTGCTTCGCGAGCGCGGCACGCGGTCTGATGCCCCGGGTCCTCGCCGACCTGGCGGCCCGTCACCCCGCGCTCGACGCCCGCCTGACGGAGGTCGACCCGCACATCTCCATCGAGCTCGTCGGGCGGGGAGTGATCGACCTCGCCGTCGCCCACGACTGGGACATCTCCCCGATGCCGTCCCCGCCCGGGCTCGAACAGGCGGTGATCGGCGACGACCTGTGCGACGTCCTCGTACCCCGCGGCCATCCGCTGGCGGGCCGGACGTCGGTGCGGCGGGAGGAGTTGGCGGAGCAGCGGTGGATCACCCAGCCGCCGGGCTCCGTCTGCCACGACTGGCTGATGCAGACCCTGCGGTCCACCGGCTGCGAACCGCACGTCGTCCACCAGGCCGAGGAGAACCACACCCAGGTCGCCCTGGTCGCGGCCGGCCTCGGGATCGCGATGGTGCCGCGCCTCGGGCGCGGGACGCTGCCGCCCGAGGTGACCCCGGTCCGGCTCGACCCGGTGCCGACGCGCCGGCTGCACGCGCTCTGGCGCACGGGCGCGGCCCGCCGCCCGGCGATCACCGAGACCGTCAGGACGCTCCAGGAGCACTGGCCGGAGGTGGCGTCGGCGGCGACCTGAGGGGCCGATTCCTGCTCAGGTCCTTGACCTGGCAGTTACTTTCGGGCTATCCGTGCTCCTTGGAAGTTTCCTTCACCGACTTCCCTCCCCACCCCGCACGGCCGGAAGGAGCATCAGTGCACCACCGCGCCCCCTCCCCCACCGCCTCTACCTCCCCCTCCCCATCCCCCACCCCCTCCAGACGCACCCTTCTCACGGTCTCCGCCGCAGCCGCCGCTGCCGCCGTCACCGGAGTCGGTACCCCCGCGCACGCGACCGGCGACGCGACGAGCGAGCGCACGCTCGAAGCGCTCATCGCCCGGATGTCCCTCGAAGAGAAGGTCGGCCAGCTCTTCGTCATGCGGGTGTACGGCCACTCCGCCACCGCCCCCGACCAGGCCGACATCGACCTGAACCTCAAGGAGATCGGCGTCCGCACCGCCGCCGAACTCGTCGAGAGGTACCACGTCGGCGGCGTCATCTACTTCTCCTGGGCACACAACACCCGCGACCCGCACCAGATCGCCGACCTCTCCAACGGCATCCAGCGGGCCGCCCTCGCTGGACCCACACCCGTCCCCGCGCTCATCTCCACCGACCAGGAGCACGGCGTCGTCTGCCGGGTCGGCGAACCGGCCACCCTGGTCCCCGGCGCGATGGCGCTCGGCGCCGGCGGCTCCCGCTCCGACGCCCGCGAGGCCGCCCGGATCGCGGGCGCCGAACTGGCCGCCGTAGGCATCCGGCAGAACTACGCGCCCGTCGCCGACGTCAACGTCAACCCCGCCAACCCGGTCATCGGCGTCCGCTCCTTCGGCTCCGACCCCGAGGCCGTCGCCGACCTGGTGTCGGCCCAGGTCAGGGGGTACCAGTCGGCCGGGGTCGCGGCGACCTCCAAGCACTTCCCCGGGCACGGCGACACCGCCGTCGACAGCCACTACGGCCTGCCGACCATCACCCACACCCGCGAGCAGTGGACCGAGCTCGACGCCCCGCCGTTCCGGTCCGCGATCGCCGCCGGCATCGACTCGATCATGACCGCGCACATCGTCGTCCCCGCGCTCGACCCGAGCGAGGACCCGGCGACCCTCTCCCGCCCCATCCTCACCGGCATCCTGCGCGAACAGCTCGGCTACGACGGTGTGGTGGTGACGGACTCCCTCGGTATGGAGGGCGTACGGACCAAGTACGGCGACGAGCGCGTGCCCGTCCTCGCGCTCAAGGCCGGTGTCGACCAGCTGCTCAACCCGCCGAAGCTGGACGTGGCCTGGAACGCGGTCCTCAAGGCCGTCCAGGACGGCGAGCTGACCGAGGCGCGGCTCGACGAGTCGATCCTGCGGATCCTGCGCCTCAAGGCGAAGCTGGGGCTCTTCCGCCGCCCGTACGTGACGGGCGGCGGAGTGGACCGTACGGTCGGCACCCGCGCGCATCTCGCCCGGGCCGACCGGATCGCCGAGGCCACCACCACCCTGCTCCTCAACGAGCGCGGCTTCCTGCCGGTCAGCCGCCGCAGCCACTCCGCGGTCCTGGTCGTCGGCGCCGACCCGGCCTCCCCCTCCGGCACCACGGGGCCGCCGACCACCGCCCTGGCCGCCGAGTTCACCTCGCTCGGTTTCACCGCCACCGCGCTGTCCACCGGGATCACCCCGACGGCGGCGAAGATCGAGGAGGCGGTGGCGGCCGCCGCGGGCAAGGACCTGGTCGTCGTCGGCACGTACAACGTCTCGGCGACCAGCCCCCAACGCACCCTCGTCGAGCGGCTCGTGGCGACCGGGGTGCCCGTCGTGACGGTCGCGATCCGCAACCCGTACGACATCGCCCAGCTCTCCGGGCAGCGGGCCACGCTCGCCGCGTACTCGTGGACCGACGTCGAACTGCGTGCCGCCGTCCGGGTGATCGCCGGGCACGCCCGGCCGCAGGGCCGTCTGCCCGTTCCCGTACAGCGGGCGGACGATCCGGCGCGGGTGCTGTACCCGGTCGGCCACGGCCTGTCCTACGTGAGACGTAACCAGTGACGCAGGCCCCCCGTTCTCCCTGGCGTCCGCCCGCCCCGGCGGGCGACGCTGGAACCGAGGAGACGGGGGGTCTTTCATGCGCGCTCTCATCAGCCCCGCGGCGTGGACCGCGGGGCTGCTGCTGCTCCTCGCCCTGACCGGATGTCAGCAGGCCCCTGACGGCGGGCCGCCGCTCCCCGTCACGTACACGAGCACGCCCCACGACCCCGGGGCGTCGTTCCTGGGGCCCGGGGACTGCTCCACGCGCGGGACGGTGTTCCGCGAGGTCCCGTGCACGAGCGAGAAGGCCGTCGCACGGGTGACCACCCGGTACCAGGGGCTCACCTCGGACGCCCCGACCTGCCCGCCGACCACGGACTTCGTCCTGCACGTCTCGGAGAGCCGCCCGGCGGCGGACGAGAACGGCGACGGCTCGGTACCGCGCGGCTACGCCTGCATGCGCAACCTGGAACCGCCGCATCCGGGCGACCCCGGGCAGGGCGGCGGGCCGCACACCGTCGTCGGGGACTGCGTGGCGCCCTCGGGCTCCTCTGGCGAGGGCCGGGTGAAGGAGACCGCCTGCGACGGCTCGGGGGAACGGCCGCCCGCGTTCCGGGTCGCGTCGGCGGTCACCAGCCGGGACCACTGCCCGCCCACCACCGCACTGTTCGTGTCGCTGGGCGGGGAGAGGCCGGTGGGCTGCGCCCGGCGGCTGTAGAGGCAGCCGGGCACAGCCCACGGGCCGTACGGGTCCTACGGGTCCTACGACCGTCTTACAGGCCCTACGACCGTCTTACGTCCCTACGGACGCAGACCGTGCTCCCTCTTCAGCTCGTCGTCCGTCGCGTTGTCGAGACGGGCGTCGAAGCGGGCCAGCGGCTGTCCGGCCTGGACGGCCGGGGCCTCGACCCCGGCCCAGGCGAGGATGCGGGCCGTGGCCTTCGTACGCTCGGCCTCGACGAGACCGGCGACCTGGGCTCCGTGGTTGGCGCCGGGGGCCGTGAAGACGTAGCTGTCACGGGCGCCCTTGCCGATGCGGAACGGCTCGGCTCCCCACGGGTCGTTGCCGCCGTAGACGAAGAGCATCTGGTTCGCGTTGTGGCGGACCCAGCTGTCGACGTCCCGCATGGCCGCCGGCTTGAACGTGGTCGGGATCTCGCGCGGCACGAAGTTCCGCGCGGGCTGGTAGCCGTACCGGGTCAGGCCCTTGAGGTGCGGGAGCTTGATGCTGGGCGAGCCCAGCTCGGTGGCGGCCTGGTAGTAGTACGGGGTGTACGGGTCGAGGCCCTGGTCGGAGTAGAAGGACCAGCCCGAGTAGGCGTCGATCGTCTGGTAGACGATGTCGTCGGTCGCGGTGGCGGCGTCCGGGACGTCGGCGCAGACGTCCTGGCCGTAGTACTGCCAGAAGCCCCAGACGAAGTCGAGGACGACGGCTTCGTACGCCTTGTCCAGGGAGCCGACGGTGTTGAAGGTCGCGCCCTCGGTCTCCGCCCACTCCTTGTACTTCTTCTGCAGCGGCTCGCGGCGGATCAGCGCCTCGCGCTGCATCGCGTTGAGCCGGTCGCGGCACTCCTTGGTACCGACGGTCTCGAAGAAGCGGTCGTAGGCCGAGTCCTCCTTGTTGTTCACGTCGTTCGGCGCCACGTAGGCGACGACGCCGTCCATGTCACGGGGGTAGAAGCGCTCGTAGTACGTCGCCGTCATGCCGCCCTTGGAGGCGCCGGTGGAGAGCCACTTCTTGCCGTAGATCTTCTTCAGCGCGGTGAAGATGCGGTGCTGGTCGCTCGCGGCCTGGTAGATGTCCAGCTTGGTCCAGTCGGCGGGCTGCGGCCGGGACGGCGTGAAGAAGCGGTACTCCATGGAGACCTGGTTGCCGTCGATGATCCGGGTGGGCTCGCGGCGGCTGGGGGTGGTGCTCAGCCCGTAGCCGCTGGTGTGGAAGACGGTCGGCCGGTCGGTGTCCTTGTGCAGCAGCGAGAGCCGCTGCTTGAACGTGCCCTTCCAGGGGCGGCGGTGGTCCACCGGCTGGGTGTACTCGAGGACGAAGAAGCGGTAACCGGCGTACGGCTTCTCCTCGATGAGGCTCATCCCGGGGATCGCCAGGATGCGGTCCTTGATGTCCGTACCGACGGCGCTGTCCGCGACGGCGGCCGGGCTGCCGGTGGCCGGCTCGGCGGCGGTAGCCGCACCACCCGCGCCGACGGTGCCTATGAGCACCGTGAGCGACATCAGCCATCTCAGCGACTTGCGCATTCACCCTCCCCTTGGTTCACAACGGTGTCGCGAACCTAGCGGGGTCAACGTGCGTACCGCCAGACCCAGTTGTTCCTTACCCGCGATCAAGATCCATGTAACCATCACCTAAACTCCCGCCAGCCACGGCAGGCCGCGCTCGTGTCACCCGCCCGTCAGCACAGCACCCACCCCGTCGACGCGCTCCGCCCCGCGATCGAGCCCGTGGCTCGGACGCAGCGGTTGAGGGCGTGGACGGTTATCGGGCCTGCTTGGCGGGTGTAGCGGCCGGTGTCTACGGCGGGGTGGCCGCCTCGGGGCTGGAGGGAGATCGACATCGCGCGGCGGGTGCCGGGGTGGGTGGCGACCGTGGTGGCGCAGGCGTACTGGCGGCTGCGGTAGAGGCGGAGTTCGCCGCCGGGGAAGGCCACGGTCTTGGTCGGGCGGCCCGCGCAGAGGGAGGCGGCGTCGGCGCTCGCGACGGCTGGGCCGGCGAGGGTGACGGTGGTGGTCGTGAGCAGGACTGTCAGTGCGTAACCGAGCAGCCGCCTGCCGTGTGCCGTCACGCCGAACCCACCGAACACCTGGATCCCCTCCCGACTCTTTGCCGTACGTGCGTACGACGCAGGAGGGGGCCCAGCGGTTGCGTCCTCAGTCCGCGGCCCGCAGTCCTCAGAGCGCCCGTGCCGGCTCCTCCTCGCCGATGAACGCCTTCCAGAGCGTCGCGTAGTGGCCGCCCCTGGCCAGGAGCTCCTCGTGCGTGCCGTCCTCCGCAACCCGGCCGTGGGCCATGAGGATCACGCGGTCCGCGCGTGCCGCCGTCGTCAGGCGGTGGGCCACCACCAGGGTCGTGCGGCGGCCCGCGAGGCGGTCGGTGGCCTGGTTGACCTGGGCCTCGGTGGCCAGGTCGAGCGCTGCGGTGGCCTCGTCGAGGAGCAGGACGTCCGGGTCGACGAGTTCGGCGCGGGCGAGGGCGATCAGCTGGCGCTGGCCCGCGGAGAGGTTACGGCCGCGCTCGGCGACCTCGTGGAGGTAGCCGCCGTCCAGGGTCGCGATCATGTCGTGCGCGCCGACCGCGCGGGCCGCCGCCTCGACCTCGGCGTCGGTCGCCTCGGGGCGGCCGTACGCGATGGCGTCACGGACCGTCCCGGCGAAGAGGTACGCCTCCTGCGGGACGACGCCGAGCCGGTGGCGGTACGAGGTGAGGTCCAGGTTCTTGAGGTCGGTGCCGTCGGCCGTGACCCGGCCGGAAGTGGGGTCGTAGAACCTCGCCACCAGCTTCACCAGGGTGGATTTCCCTGCGCCCGTCTCGCCCACGAACGCGACCGTCTGGCCTGCCGGGATCCGCAGGTCGACGGCGGTCAGAGCCTCCTCCTCGTCCCCGTACGCGAAGGACACGTCCTCGAAGGCGATCTCGCCGCGCAGTGAGAGGACTTCGAGGGGCTCGGCCGCGGCGGCCGTCGATGTCGGCTCCTGGAGCAGTTCCTGCATGCGCTTGAGGGAGACGGTGGCCTGCTGGTAGCCGTCGAAGACCTGGGAGAGCTGCTGGACCGGGGCGAAGAAGAGGTCGATGTAGAGGAGGTACGCGACCAGGGCGCCCGTCGTCAGCGTGCCGGCTTCGATTCTGTTCGCGCCCACGATCATGACCGCGGCTGCCGCCACCGAAGACAACAACGTGACGAACGGGAAGTAGATCGAGATCAGCCACTGGCCTCGGACGCGGGCCTCGCGGTAGTCGGCGCTGCGGGCCGTGAAGTGGGCGACGCCGGAGTTCTCGCGGCGGAACGCCTGGACAATGCGGAGGCCGGAGACCGACTCCTGGAGGTCGGCGTTGACGACGCTGATCCGGTCCCGGGCCAGCTCGTACGCCTTCACGCTGGAGCGGCGGAAGAAGTACGTGGCGACGGCGAGGACCGGGAGCGTCGCGAAGACGACCAGGGCGAGCTGGAGGTCGAGGACGAGCAGCGCGCCCATGATGCCGAAGAAGGTCGTGACGGAGACGAAGGCGGTGACCAGACCCGTCTGGAGGAAGGTCGACAGGGCGTCGACGTCCGTCGTCATCCGGGTCATGATCCGGCCGGTCAGCTCGCGCTCGTAGTAGTCGAGGCCGAGCCGCTGGAGCTGGGCGAAGATCTTCAGGCGCAGGGCGTAGAGGACGCGTTCGCCGGTGCGGCCGGTCATCTTGATCTCGGCTGTCTGCGCGAACCACTGCACGACGACGGTGATCAGGGCGAGCGCGGAGGCGGCCCAGACGGCGCCCATGGCGAGCTTGTTCACGCCGTCGTCGATGCCGTGCCGGATCAGGACCGGCAGCAGCAGGCCCATGCCGGCGTCGACGGCGACGAGGCCGAGGCTGATGAGGAGGGGGGTGCGGAAGCCGCGCAGCAGGCGGCGTAGTCCGTACGACTCCTCGGGGGTGACCGCGCGGGCCTCGTCGATGTCGGGGGTGTCGGTGGCGGGCGGCAGCGCCTCGACGGCGGCGAGGAGTTCGGGGGTGGCCCCGGGGGTCTGGGACTCCTCGCTCTCGGCCTCCTCGCGTACCCAGAGGGTGGGGGTGATGCCGCGTTCGGCGTCGAACTCGGCGTCGAGCTCGGCACGCAGGGTGCGGTCCTCGGGCAGCTCTACGGGGACGGTGTGGCCGGGCGAGACGCCGCCGAGTTCGTCGGGGTCGGTGAGGAGCCGCCGGTAGAGGGCGGAACGCTTCTCCAGCTCAGCGTGGGTGCCGATGTCGGAGAGCCGGCCGTCGTCGAGGACGGCGATCCGGTCGGCGAGGCCGAGGGTGGAGCGGCGGTGGGCGATGAGGAGGGTGGTGCGGCCGGCCATCACGGAGGCGAGGGCCTCGTGGATCTCGTGCTCCACGCGCGCGTCGACGGCGGAGGTGGCGTCGTCCAGGAGGAGCAGCCGGGGGTCGGTGAGGATCGCGCGGGCGAGGGCGACGCGCTGGCGCTGGCCGCCGGAGAGGGTGAGGCCGTGCTCGCCGACCTTGGTGTCGTAGCCGTCGGGCAGCTCGGCGATGAAACGGTCCGCCTGGGCGGCGCGCGCGGCGGTCTCGATCTGCTCCTGGGTGGCGTCGGGGTAGCCGTACGCGATGTTGGCGCGGACGGTGTCGGAGAACAGGAAGCTGTCCTCGGGGACGAGCCCGATGGCGGCGCGCAGGGAGTCCTGGGTGAGCTCGCGGACGTCGTGGCCGCCGACGAGGACGGCGCCGTGGTCGACGTCGTAGAAGCGCGGCAGGAGCAGGGAGACGGTGGACTTGCCGGAGCCGGAGGCGCCGACGACGGCGACGGTCTCGCCGGCGCGGATCTCCAGGGAGAACCCGTCGAGGACGGGGCGCCCGTCGTCGTACGCGAAGGAGACGTCGTCGAACTCGACGGTCGCCTCGGCGTCGGCCGGCAGCTCCTTCGTGCCGTCCTTGATGACCGGCTCGGTGTCGATGAGCTCCAGGACGCGGTCGACGCCGGCGCGGGCCTGCTGGGCGACGGTGAGGACCATGGCGAGCATGCGGACGGGGCCGACGAGGGAGGCGAGGTAGGCGGAGAAGGCGACGAAGGTGCCGAGGGTGATCTCACCGCGGGTGGCGAGCCAGCCGCCGAGGGCGAGGACGGCGACCTGGCCGAGGGCGGGCACGGACTGGAGCGCGGGGGTGTAGCGGGCGTTGAGCCGGATGGTGCGCAGGCGTCCGGCGAAGAGCTTGCGGCTGGCCTCGCGGATCTTCCCGGTCTCCTGGTCCTCCTGCCCGAAGCCCTTGACGACGCGGACGCCGGTCACGGAGCCGTCGACGACTCCGGCGACGGTGGCGGCCTGGGCCTGGGCGTACCAGGTGGCGGGGTGGAGGCGGGCGCGGCTGCGCTTGGCGATGAACCAGAGGGCGGGGGCGACGGCGAGGGCGACGAGGGTGAGCGGGAGGGAGAGCCAGGCCATGACGGCCAGCGAGATCAGGAAGAGCAGGACGTTCCCGATCGTCATCGGGAGCATGAAGAGCAGGCCCTGGATGAGCTGGAGGTCGCTGGTGGCGCGGCCGACGACCTGCCCGGTGGACAGCTCGTCCTGCCGGCGGCCGTCGAGCCGGGTGATGGTGCCGTACATCTCGGTACGGAGGTCGTGCTGGACGTCGAGGGCGAGCCGGCCGCCGTAGTAGCGGCGGACGTAGGTGAGGACGTAGACGAGGAGGGCGGCGCCGACGAGAAGGCCGGTCCACAGGCCCAGGGACCGTGTCTTCGCACCGATGACGTCATCGATGATGACCTTGGTGATGAGCGGCACGAGCGCGAGGACGGCCATCCCGGCGAGGGAGGAGCCGAGGGCGAGCACGACATTGGCCTTGTACCGCCAGGCGTACGCACTCAGCCTCCGCGCCCACCCCTGCGCGTGCGGCTCCGCCTGCCGATCCGCCTGTTTCTGCCCCGCCACGGCCACGTGGTGCCTCCCGTTCGTCCTGCTCTACCGGAAGGCTCCAACGCGGCTGGACTGCGATTTCATCCCGCCGCAACAAACCGTGCGACAAGACCGGTCGCTGGTCCTAGGACCGTGGTCCGGCCCGGGACCCGGAGTGTCCGGTCCCGGGGACCCGGAGTGTCCGGCCCGGGACCCGGAGTGTCAGAGGTGCGTGGGCTCGAACATGCGCAGGAGGGCCGGGAGGACCACGACCGAGGGGCCCGGGGTGGCGAGGGACTTGGTGAGGTCCTCCGTCAGGGTCTCCGGGGTGGTGCGGAGGGCCGGGACGCCGAAGGATTCCGACAGGGCCACGAAGTCCGGGCGGGTCAGTTCGGTGGCCGTGGGCTCGCCGAAGGCCTCCGTCATGTACTCGCGCAGGATGCCGTAGCCGCCGTCGTCGACGATGAGCCACGTGACGTTCGAGCCGTACTGCTTCGCCGTCGCCAGCTCCGCGATCGAGTACATCGCGCCGCCGTCGCCCGAGACCGCGAGGACCGGGCGGGTCGGGTCGGCCGCCGCCGCGCCGAGGGCGGCGGGGAAGCCGTAGCCGAGGCCGCCGGCGCCCTGGGCCGAGTGCATGGTGTTCGGGTGGCGGGCGTCGAAGGCCGACCAGGCCCAGTACGCCAGGATCGTCATGTCCCAGAAGCTCGGCGAGTCGTCCGGCAGCGCCTCCCGCACCGACGCCACGATCCGCTGCTCCAGGCCGAGGTCCTGCGCCGCGATGCGGTCCCTGACCTTCGTCAGGACGGCCGCCACCCGCTCCGGGGCCGTCGCGTCCGTACGCTCCTCCACCGTCTCCAGGAGCGCCTGGAGCGCCAGGCGGGCGTCCGCGTGGATGCCGAGCGCCGGGTGGTTGGACTCCAGCTTGCCCGCGTCCGCCTCGATCTGGATCACCCGGCCGCGCGGCGCGAACGTGTGGTAGTTCGACGACAGCTCGCCCAGGCCCGAGCCGACGACGAGCAGGACGTCCGCGTCCTCAAGGAAGTCGGTGGTGTGCCGGTCCTCCAGCCAGGACTGCAGCGACAGCGGGTGCTCCCACGGGAAGGCGCCCTTGCCGCCGAAGGTCGTGACCACGGGAGCGTCGATCCGCTCGGCCAGGGCCAGGAGCTTGCCGGTCGCGTCGGAGCGCACGACCCCGCCGCCCGCGATGATCGCCGGCCGCTCCGCGTTCGCCAGCAGGTGCGCCGCCACCGCCGTCAGCTCGGGGCGCGGCACGACCTCCTCCGGCGTCGCGTCCATCGCCGTGACGACCGGCAGGGTCGTCTCCGCGAGCAGCACGTCCTGCGGGATCTCCACCCAGACCGGCCCGTGCGGGGCGGTCAGCGCGGACTCCCAGGCCGCCGCGATCGCGGACGGGATCTGGGACTGCGTACGGACCGTGTGCACCGACTTCACGACGTCCCGGAAGGACGCCTGCTGGTCGCGCAGCTCGTGCAGGTACCCGTGCCGCCCGCCGCCGAGCCCCGCCACCGGGACCTGGCTGCCGATCGCGAGGACCGGCGCTGAGGCGGCCGCCGCCTCCTGGAGCGCGGCGAGCGACATCAGCGCGCCGGGGCCCGTCGAGAGCAGCAGCGGGGCCGCCTCGCCGGTCATCCGGCCGTACGCGTCCGCCGCGAAACCCGCGTTGTTCTCGACGCGCAGCCCGACGTACGTGAGCGAGGAGCGGCGCAGCGCGTCGAACATGCCGAGCGCGTGCTGGCCGGGGAGCCCGAAGACGGTCGTCGCGCCGAGACCGGTCAGGGTCTCGACGACGAGGTCACCGCCGTTGCGCCCGGCGGGCGGGTTGAGCGCGGCCTCCGTCTGCGCGGCGGTGGGCCGGAGTACCAGGTCGTGGTCGTGGGTCATGAGGTCCCTCTGGGCGTGGCTCGGTGGTCGGGTGCGGCCCGGTGGTCGGGGCGGGGGCACCGTTCCCGGACGCCCCCGCCCCGGTCTACGGGCTACTTCGCCTCGCGGCTCGCCGCGATCTGGCGGGACATGATCGTCGTCAGTTCGTACGCCGTGTGCGAGGCCGCGACCGCCGTGATCTCCGCGTGGTCGTAGGCCGGGGCGACCTCCACCACGTCCGCCGAGACCAGGTTGCAGGAGGACAGGCCACGCAGGATCTCCAGGAGCTCGCGCGAGGTCATGCCGCCCGCCTCCGGGGTGCCGGTGCCGGGGGCGTGGGCCGGGTCGAGGCAGTCGATGTCGATGGAGATGTACAGCGGGCGGTCGCCGATGCGCTGGCGCAGCTGGTCGGCGACCTCGTCGGCGCCGCGGCGGTAGATGTCCGCCGAGGTGACGATGCCGAAGCCCATCTTCTCGTCGTCGGTCAGGTCCTGCTTGCCGTACAGCGGGCCGCGGGTGCCGACGTGCGACAGGGCGGAGGTGTCGAGGATGCCCTCCTCGACGGCGCGGCGGAACGGGGTGCCGTGGGTGTACTCGGCGCCGAAGTACGTGTCCCAGGTGTCGAGGTGCGCGTCGAAGTGGAGCAGCGCGACGGGGCCGTGCTTCTTGGCGACGGAGCGCAGCAGCGGGAGCGCGACGGTGTGGTCGCCGCCGAGGGTCATCATGCGCGCGCCCGTGCCGAGCAGGTCGTCGGCCGCGGCCTCGATCGTCTCGACGGCCTCGTTGATGTTGAACGGGTTGGCGGCGATGTCACCGGCGTCCGCGACCTGCGCGAGGGCGAACGGCGAGGCGTCCTGCGCCGGGTTGTACGGGCGCAGGAGGCGGGAGGCCTCGCGGATCGCGTTGCCGCCGAAGCGGGCGCCGGGGCGGTAGGAGACACCGCTGTCGAAGGGGATGCCGACCACGGCGACGTCGGCGGTGCCGACCTCGTCGAGTCGCGGCAGCCGGGCGAACGTCGCGGGACCGGCGTACCGCGGGATGCGGGACGAGTCGGTGGGGCCGCGGAAGGCGTTCTGGTCGCTGCTGCTCATGGTCGGGTCCTCCTGGGTGTGTCGGTGGTGTCCGGCCGGGGCCCGAGGGTCGTCTCGGGCCCCGGCCGGGAGTCTGGTGCCGTCAGCCGGTCGTCGGCGCCGGCACGGTCTCCGGCGTCGTCGGGTCGTCGGCGTCGGTGCTGGTACCGGTGCCGTCGGCGCCGTCACCGGTGTCCGTCTCGGGGGTGTTCCGGCCCGCCAGCCGGTCACGCCAGTGGGCGAGCACAGCGGCGTCCGTCGGGCGGGTCGCCAGGGAAACGATCACATATGCGGCGAGCGAGGCCAACAAACCATAGTAAACAGGCTCATTTGCAAGGATTCCGTAGGCCCACATCAGGCCAATCACGGACAGGCCGCCGACGGTGACCGCCGCGAGCGCGCCCTGCACGGTGCCCCGGCGCCACAGCAGACCGCCGAGGATCGGCACGAGCAGGCCGCCGACCAGCAGGTTGTACGCCACGGTCAGCGCCTGGACGACATCGTTGAGGACGATCGCGATGGCGATCGTGGCGATGCCCATGATGAGGATGAAGAGCCGGTTCCCCCTCACCTCGTCGTGATCCTCAGCCCCGCCCCCCTTGGACGTCAGCCCGCGCAGGCGCGACCAGATGTCGTTGTTGGCGACGGTGGCGCAGGCGATCAGCGCGCCGGAGGAGGTCGACATCACGGCGGCGAGCGCGGCGGCGAGGACGAGGCCCCGCACACCCATGGGCAGCTCGTCCTTGACGATCGTCGCGAAGGCGTCGTCGGCGCTGGGCAGGTTCGGGTAGAGCACCTTGGCGGCGGTGCCGATGACGGCGCCGGCCAGGGCGTAGACGAGACAGTACGTACCGGCGACCGTGCCGCCCCACTTGGCGACCTTGTCGGTCCGCGCGGTGAACACCCGCTGCCAGATGTCCTGGCCGATGAGCATGCCGAAGGTGTAGATCAGGACGTACGTGAAGATCGTCTCGCCGCCGATGCCGAGCGGCGCGAAGTACTCGGTGGGCAGCTGGGCCTTCATCTCGGCGAAGCCGCCCGCCTTGATGACGGCGATCGGCAGCAGCAGGATCAGCACGCCGATGGTCTTCACCACGAACTGCACCATGTCGGTGAGCGTGATGGACCACATGCCGCCGAGCGTCGAGTACGCGACGACGATGGCGCCGCCGAGCACGATCGCGACCGTACGGGGCAGGTCGAAGAGGACGTCGAAGATCGTGGCGTACGCGATGGTCGAGGTGACCGCGAGCATCAGCGTGTACGCCCACATGACCACGCCCGAGATGACGCCGGCCCGGCCGCCGTAGCGCAGGTCGAGCATCTCGGAGACGGTGTAGACCTTCAGCCGGGCGATCCGGGCGGAGAAGAAGATCGAGAGGGCCAGCAGGCCGAGGCCGATGGCGAAGACCATCCAGGCGCCGGAGAGGCCGTACTTGTAGCCCAGGCCCACACCACCGATCGTCGACGCGCCGCCGAGGACGATGGCCGCCATGGTCCCGGAGTACATCCAGGGGCCGAGCCGGCGGCCCGCCACCAGGAACTCGCTCTTGGACTTGGCGCGGCGCATGCCCCACCAGCCCATCGCGAGCATGCCGGCCAAGTACAGGACGATCACTGTGTAGTCGACGGCCATGGGGTGGGCCCTCCCTCGTTCGTTCCGGTGGCGTGTCGTGCGGTGGAGTGACGACCAGTGACAGTTCGCGAGGACATCCGCCCGTACCCGCGGCCGCTGGATGGGACGAGGCTAGGTGGCCGGAAAGCGACGATGAAGCGTAAGTTTCATCCACTGTTAATCCCGTGCGATGTACGAAAGGTCCATAGGCCCAGAGCGATGACCGCGATGCCCCCCGCACAGGAACCCCCCACATCGACACCACCGGCCCCGCCCGTCTCCCTGGCCGCACTGCTCGGCCGGAAGGACCTCGGGCTGCGGCTCCTGGCGGGCCCGGCCGACGCCGCCGTCCACTGGGTGCACACCTCCGAGATGGCCGACCCGTACCCGTACCTGCTCGGCGGCGAGCTGCTGATGACGGCGGGCGTGCAGCTCCCGGACCCGGCGCACTATGTCGAGCGGGTGGTGGCGGCGGGCGCGGCGGCGCTCGGTTTCGGCGTCGCGCCGGTGTACGACACCGTCCCGGCCGCCCTCGTCGCCGCGTGCGAGCGGCACGGGCTGCCGCTGCTCGAAGTGCCGCCGCAGACGCCGTTCACGGCGGTGGCCCGGGCGGTCTGGCGGCTGATGGCGGAGGCCCGCCACCGAGAGCTGCGGCGGGTGACGGAGGCCCAGCAGTCGCTCGCGGTGGCGGCCGCCCGGCCCGCGCCCGTCCCGGCGGTCCTGGGGGCGCTCGCCTCCCGGCTCGGCGGGAGCGCGGTGCTGTACGCGGCGGACGGCACGCCCTACGCGGCGGCGGGGCGCGAGCTGCCGGGCACGGTGTCCCGGGCGCTCATGGAGCTGGCGGGGGTGGTGGGCCACCGGCCGGGCGGCCCTGCCACGGCGAGCGGCGAGGGCGAGGGGCTGCGCCTGGCCGCGTACGCGCTGGGCGGCGGCGACGGGCTGACCCTCGGGGTCGCCACGGAGAGCCGGGAGCCCGGGGACCACACGATCGCGGGCGTCGCCGTCGTCCTGCTCTCGCTGCTCACCGCCCCGCACCGCGGCGCGGACGTCTCGGCCCGCGACACGGCCCTGGTCCGCCTGCTCCTCGGGGCCGAGGTCGAGGAGGCTTCACGCTCCCTCGGCCCGGGCCCCTGGACGGTCGTCCATGCCCGTGGCGGCGACGGCACCCCGTTCGCGGCCCCGAGCCTGGGGGCGGCGCTGGGGACGGCGCTGGTGGACGCGGGCGGGGGAAGCACGGCTGGGGGCGCGCCCGGGAGCGCCGACGCGGCGGAGACGGGGAGCACCCGGCCGGACGGCACCCCCGTGTCCGTACGACTGCTGCTCCCCGCCTCCTCCCCCGTCACCGCCCAGCCCGGCTGGACCCTCGGGGTCAGCGCCCCCGTCGAGGCCGGCGACCTGGCGGTCGGCGACGCGCAGGCCGCGCGGGCGCTGCGCCGGGCGGAGGCGACCCGCACGGACCTCGTACGCCACCGGCCCGCCGGGTTCGGCGGGCTGATGGACGGGACGGAGGCCACCGCGTACGCCCGGACCCTCCTCGCCCCCATCGGCGAACCGCTGACCGAGACGCTGCGCACCTGGCTCTCGCTGCACGGCAACTGGGACCGCACGGCCGTCGCCCTGGACATCCACCGCAACACCGTCCGCCAGCGCATCACGCGCTGCGCGACGCTCCTGGCCATGGACCTGGACGACGCGGACGTACGGATGGAGCTGTGGTTCGCCCTCGGCCGGCTGTGACCCTTCGGGTCAGGGGTGGAGCTTGTTCACGGCGGTGCGGGTGGTGGCCTTGAAGGCGGTCACCGGGGCGTCCGCCAGGTCGCCCATCTGCCCCCACTGGACATAGGTGACGGTCCGTCCGTCCCGGCCCACGGAGAAGAGGTGGATGTCCGTGTTGCCGATCTCGCGGTTCGCGGTGTCGAGGCTGTAGACGTACGCGCCCTCCTCCACCGCCACCTTCCCGTGGTAGCGGCTGCTCGCGTCCACCTCCGGGTACTCGCGCTCGATGCGCTCCCCGCAGCTGAGCAGCGCCTGGCGCAGCCTGTCGACGAGCGCGACGGCCTTGGCCTCGGTCGCGGCGACGGTGGTGACCTGGACGCCTCCGGTGTCCAGCTCGGTACGGAAGGCGCGGTACCGGGTGCCGGCCGCCGGGAAGGCGTCCGGGCTGCAGAACACGCCCACCTCCGGCACCCCCGGGGTGACCGGGTCGGCCGTCCACGGCGTGCTGGACGGCGGCATCTGGGCGGCCGCCAGGAAGGCCGGCTGAGCGGGCGCGGCGGTGGCGGACGGCGAGGCGGCGAGCGCGACGAGGCCGAGAGCGGCGGCGCCGGTGGCGGCGACTGCGGAACGGAACGTGACCATGGTGGGCATCCCCCTGTGACGTGCGGGTCGTACGAGTCGTACGGGTCGTCAAGACACCACCAGCGTCCGGGCGTTCGGCCGTTCCGGGCAAGAGCGGCACGTGCGCACGCCGTGCCGGAACCGTTCCACCCCCACTGACGTGGGAGTACGCAGAAGGGGGTGGAACGCCCGTGGGACAGACTAAGGACCCGGCGGTCGAGGAACTGGCCCGGCAGGTACGCGCGCTCAAGGAGCGTTCCGGCCGCAGCTACGGCTCCCTCGCGCGCCGCCTCAATGTGAGCACGTCGACTCTCTTCCGCTACTGCTCCGGCGAGACCGTGCCGGAACGGTTCACCGTCCTCGACCAACTGGCCCGGCTCTGCGACGCGACGGAGGAGGAGCGGCGCACGCTACGGCGGGCTTGGACGCGCGCGGACGGGGTACGACGCCCGCCGGTGCCGGTACGGGCGGCAGCTCCGGCTCCGGCTCCGGCTCCGGCTCCGGTTCCAGCGCCCCACCCCGCCACGGCACCCGCCGCGCCCACCGCCGACCCCACCCGCCGCCGGACCCGGCGGCTCACCGGAGCGGTCGCGGCCGTCACCGCCGCTCTGGCGCTCCTCGCGCTCGGCCCGTCGACCACGCTCGGCCCGTCGACCGCACCGGGCCCCGCGCCCACGTCCACGTCCGCCCCAAAAAGCGTCACCACACCCACACCCACACCCACACCCCCCTTCACCTGGACCGTCGCCTCCCACGTCTGGCAGGAGGGGTGCGGCCACACCTACCTCGTCGACCGTGCCCCCGACCGCGTGCCCCCGCCCCCTGCGGCGCAGGACGCGGTGCCGTGGGCGAGCGCACAGGAGGCCGTGCACGGCCGGGACACCCTGCTGCGGGTCTCCGTCCAGGGCCGGTCCCCGACCGAGGCGGTCGTGCTCCAGGCCCTGCACGTGCGGGTGGTCGGCCGGGCGGAGGCCCTCGACCGGCCCGCGTACCGGATGGACAACGGGTGCGGCGGGGCCGTCTCCCCGCGCCTCTTCGACGTGAACCTCGACATGCCCCGCCCCGTCGCCCGGTCCGTCGCGGGCTACGACGCCTCGGGGAGCACCGGCCGGCCGATCCCCGCGGTCTCCCTCCCGTACGCCGTCACCGCCTCCGCCCCCGAGGAGTTCCTGGTGAAGGCCCGGACGGCGGGCTGCGACTGCCGCTGGTACCTGGAGCTTGAGTGGAGCGGCGGGGGCCGCACCGGCACGGTCCGGATCGACGACGGCGGCCGGCCGTTCCGCACGAGCGGGCTCCGGGGGCCGGTGTACGCGTACGACACCCTCACCCGTGGCTGGATCCCGTCCTCCTGATCAACCGGACGTGATGTGGGCAACCATGCGTCCACAACCCTGGACAGCGGCCAGAACCGATGGGTAACTTGACTGAGCAAGCGCTTAGCCATACATGGGCCCGCACATCCGGAGGAGTCGCACCGTGCGCCGTACCGTATTCAACGAGGACCACGAGGCGTTCCGGGAGACCATCCGCGCCTTCATCGAGGCCGAGGTCGTCCCCGTCTACGACGAGTGGTTCGCCGCGGGCCAGGCGCCGCGCGAGTTCTACGACAAGCTCGGTGAGCTGGGCATCTTCGGCATCAACGTCCCCGAGGAGTTCGGCGGCGCGGGCCTGGACACCCACAAGTTCGAGGCCGTCCTCTACGAGGAGACCTCGCGCGCGGGCGTGCAGTTCGGCGGCTCCGGCGTGCACGTGCTGCTCGCCCTGCCCTACATCAAGATGCTCGCCACCGACGAGCAGAAGAAGAAGTACCTGCCGAAGTTCGTCTCCGGCGAGGAGATGTGGGCCCTCGCGATGACCGAGCCGGGCACCGGCTCCGACGTCGCGGGCATGAAGACCACCGCCAAGCTCTCCGAGGACGGCACGCACTACGTCCTCAACGGCTCCAAGACCTTCATCACCGGTGGCGTCCACGCCGACCGCGTGATCGTCTGCGCCCGTACGTCCGCCCCGACGGCCGAGGACCGCCGCTTCGGCATCTCCCTCTTCGCCGTGGACACCAAGTCCGAGGGCTACTCCATCGGCCGCAAGCTGGACAAGCTCGGCCTGCGCACCTCCGACACCGCCGAGCTGGCGTTCGTCGACGTGAAGGTGCCGGTCGAGGACCTCCTCGGCGAGGAGAACAAGGGCTTCCACTACCTCGGCCACAACCTCGCCTCCGAGCGCTGGGGCATCGCCTTCGGCGCCTACGCGCAGGCCAAGGCCGCCGTCCGCTTCGCCCAGCAGTACGTCACGGACCGCACGGTCTTCGGCAAGCCGGTCGCGCACTTCCAGAACACCAAGTTCGAGCTGGCCGCCTGCCAGGCCGAGGTGGACGCGGCCGAGGCCGTCGCCGACCGCGCCCTGGAGGCCCTGGACGCGGGCGAGCTGACCCCGGCCGAGGCCGCGAGCGCCAAGCTCTTCTGCACCGAGGTCGCGCACCGCGTCATCGACCGCTGCCTCCAGCTGCACGGCGGCTACGGCTACATGAACGAGTACCCGATCGCGCGTCTCTACGCCGACAACCGCGTCAACCGCATCTACGGCGGCACCAGCGAGATCATGAAGTCGATCATCGCGAAGTCGATGGGTCTGTAAGTGCCCGAGGCTCTCGACGCCCTGCTCGATCTGCTCGACCTGGAGCAGATCGAGCAGAACTTCTTCCGGGGACAGTCCCGTTCCGCCGTCGTCCCCCGCGTCTTCGGTGGCCAGGTGGCCGCCCAGGCGCTGGTGGCGGCGGGCCGGACCGTCCCCGAAGACCGGCTCGCCCACTCCCTGCACGCGTACTTCCTGCGCGCCGGGGACCCGGGCGCGCCGATCGTCTACACCGTGGACCGGATCCGCGACGGCCGGTCCTTCACCACCCGCCGGGTCGTCGCCGTCCAGCACGGGCAGCCGATCTTCCACCTCTCCGCGTCCTTCCAGACGTACGAGGAGGGGCTTGAGCACCAGTACGACATGCCGGCCGCGCCGGACCCGGAGTCCCTGCCGACGGCCGCCGAGATGCTGCCCCGGCACCTCCCGGCGGACGTCGCCGCTCGGCTCGTCGAGGCGCGGGGCGCGGTGGACCTGCGATACGCCGACACCCCGCCGTGGGGTTCGGTCGGTGAGCCGCGCGAGCCGCGCTCGCAGGTCTGGTTCCGTACGAACGGCAAGCTGGCGGACGACCCGCTGCTGCACGTCTGCCTGGCGACGTACGTCTCCGACATGACGCTGCTCGACTCGGTGCTGCTCGCCCACGGGCGCGGCGGCTGGGCGGTCGGGGACGTCGTCGGGGCCTCGCTGGACCACGCGATGTGGTTCCACCGGCCCTTCCGGGCCGACGAATGGCTGCTGTACGACCAGGAGTCACCGTCCGCCTCGGGCGGCCGCGGACTCGGCCAGGCCCGGATCTACACGCAGGACGGGCGGTTGGCGATCTCCGTCATCCAGGAGGGTGTCGTTCGCGTCCCGCGCTGATGATCGGACATACCGTCCGATTCATGGCGGAGAACGGCTCAGAGAAGGACCAAGGGAACGGCGAGAGCACCGTCACCGTGATCGTGGCGGCGGTGGCGAACCTCGGGATCGCCGCCGCCAAGGCCGTCGCGGGCGTCATCAGCGGATCGAGCGCCATGCTCTCCGAGGCGGCCCACTCGGTCGCCGACACGGTCACCGAGGTCATGCTGCTCACCGCGCTCAAGCGGAGCGAGAAGCCGGCCGACGAGGACCATCCGCTCGGCTACGCGCAGGAACGCTACGTCTGGGCGATGCTGGCCGCCGTCGCCACCTTCGTCGGCGGCGCGGTCTTCTCCGTCTACGACGGCATCCACACCCTCACCCACGGCGAGGAGGTCGGCGACCCGCTCGTCTCGTACATCGTGCTCGGCGTCGCCTTCGTCCTGGAGAGCTTCTCCCTGCGGACCGCGCTCCGTCAGGTCAAGGGCGAGGCGGAGCGGATGAAGGCGCCCTTCGGCCGCTATCTGCGGCTCACCCCCGACACCACCGTCAAGGCCGTCGTGATGGAGGACTCCGCCGCCCTGTGCGGGCTGATGCTGGCGGCGGGCGGACTGCTCGGCGTCGAGCTCACCGGCGACAGCGTCTGGGACGGCGTCGCCTCGATCCTCATCGGCGCGCTGCTCGTGTACGTGGCCTGGGTGCTCGGCCGCTCGAACGCGGAGCTGCTGATCGGCCGCCCGGTGCCGAAGCGGATGCGGGCGGAGATCCGCGAGGAACTGCTGTCGGTGCCGCACATCATCGACGTGCTGGACCTGACGACGCTGATCCAGGGACCGGACGAGGTCATGATCGCGGCGAAGGTCGACTTCCGGGACGTGTCGTCGGCCGAGCAGGTCGAGTGGGCCTGCGAGGAGGCCGAAGAGCAGCTGCGGGAGCGCTTTCCGGCCGTCAAGCGGGTGTACCTGGACCCGACACCGGGCCTTGACCAGCGCCGGAGCGATGGACCGGGTCGGGGCGATGGACCGGGCCCTGGCCCGGGCGGCGGACCGCGTCAGAGCAGGCCGGACGCGTCGAGCAGGTAGTCGGTGAGCGGCTCGTAGTAGCGGGGGTCGATGACGTGGTCGTCCAGCGGGATCGTGACCTGCATCGTGCCCTCGGCCTCGCCGATGAAGAGGGCGGGGTCGTTGCAGTCGGCGTAGCCGACGGAGTCGATCCCGCGCTGGCCGGCGCGGCCCGCCCAGCCGTGGTCGGCGACAACGAGGTCGGGCCGGGCCTCGCCCAGGGCCTCCAGGCCGTCCAGGATCGCGTTCATCGGCTCCGGCGAATGGGTGTGCCAGAGGGTCGCGCCCCGCTCGAAGACGGCCACGTCCGCGAACTGCACGACGTACCCCTCGTCGGCGGTGAGCCCGCCGGGGATCCGTACGATGTCGCAGCCCTGGGCCCGCAGCGCGGCGGCGACGCGGCTGTGGGCGTCGATCAGCGCGCCCGGGTGGCCGGTCGCGAAGAGCACCCGCTGCTTGCCCGCGGCGGCCTTGCGCAGCCGGGCGGCGGCCCGGTCGAGGGCGTCGACGGTCAGCTCGGGGTCGATGGTGTCCTGGCCGGCGCGGTGGGCGGGGTCGTCGTTCACCCCGCACCGCTCGGCCATCACGGCGAGCACGTCCTGCTCGTCGGCCCACCGGTCGCCGAGTTCCAGGCCGAGCCAGTAGTGCCGGTCGCCGTTGGCGAGCTTGCGGTAGTGGGAGAGGTTGTTGTCGCGCGGGGTGGCGACGTCTCCGGCGATCCGGGTCCGCACGAGGTGCTCGACCAGGGCGGGGCGACTGAGTATCGGCATCGGCATGATGCTCATTCTGCCGGGCCGCAGGGCGGGCGTCCGCCCGGTTTCACCTCCTGGACCGGTGTCCGAGCCGGGCCCCTACTCCCCCGGCTCCCCCGCGAGGGCGCCGAAGGCCCCGTGCGCGAGGCGTCGCAGCAGCTCCTCCATCGCGTCGCGGCCGAGGGCGGCGAGGTGCGGGGTCGAGTTCAGGAGCCCGAAGACGGCGTGGACGGCGGTGCGCGCCTCGCCCTCGGAGGCCACCGGGTACAGCTCCCGTACGACCGTCACCCACAGCTCGACGTACTGCCGCTGGAGCTGTCGTACCCGCTTGCGGTCCTCGTCCTTGAGCCGGTCGAGCTCGCGGTCGTGCAGGGTGATCAGGGGCCTGTCGTCGAGCGCGAAGTCGATGTGTCCGTCGATGAGCGCGCCGAGCAGTGCCCGCGGGTCACCGGCGGCGTCGCCGACCCGCAGCAGGCCGCCGTCGAGGAGGCGCTCGCTGATGCCGACGAGCAGCTCGGCGAGCATCGCGTCCTTGCCCGGGAAGTGGCGGTAGAGCCCGGGGCCGCTGATGCCGACCGCGGCCCCTATCTCGTCGACGCCCACGCCGTGGAAGCCGCGCTCGGCGAAGAGGCGAGCGGCCTCTTTGAGGATCTGCTCGCGTCGCGTGGGGGCGTCGGTCCTGGCGGTGGTCGTCATGAAGACGATTCTAGACAACGGGGTTAGCGGTCGTTAACCTGAAGGACATACGTTAACGCTCATTAACCGAGCAAGGGAGCTCGAGGGATGCAGCAGGCACCTGTGCTGACGAGCGCGGCGGATCCCGCGTCCGCGGCCTGGCAGGCCAACGAGGCGGCGCACGAGGAGCTGACCGCGACGCTCCGCGCCAAGCTCGCCGCGGTCGCGCTCGGCGGCGGTGAGAAGGCCCGCGCCCGGCACACCGCGCGGGGCAAGCTGCTGCCGCGGGACCGGGTGGACACGCTCCTGGACCCGGGTTCCCCGTTCCTGGAGCTGGCCCCGCTCGCGGCCAACGGGATGTACGGCGACGCGGCCCCGGCCGCCGGGGTCATCGCGGGCATCGGCCGGGTCTCCGGCCGGGAGTGCGTGATCGTCGCCAACGACGCGACCGTCAAGGGCGGCACGTACTACCCGATGACGGTGAAGAAGCACCTGCGGGCCCAGGAGGTGGCGATGGAGAATCGTCTCCCCTGCCTGTACCTGGTGGACTCGGGCGGCGCGTTCCTGCCGATGCAGGACGAGGTCTTCCCCGACCGGGAGCACTTCGGCCGGATCTTCTACAACCAGGCCCGGATGTCCGGCGCCGGCATCCCGCAGATCGCGGCCGTCCTCGGCTCCTGCACGGCCGGCGGCGCGTACGTCCCGGCGATGAGCGACGAGGCCGTGATCGTACGGAACCAGGGCACGATCTTCCTCGGCGGACCGCCGCTGGTGAAGGCGGCGACCGGCGAGGTCGTCACGGCGGAGGAACTGGGCGGCGGCGAGGTGCACTCCCGTACGTCCGGAGTCACCGACCACCTCGCCGAGGACGACGCGCACGCGCTGCGGATCGTCCGCAACATCGTCGCGACGCTCCCCGCGCGCGGGGCGCTGCCCTGGTCGGTGGAGCCGGTCGAGGAGCCGAAGGTGGACCCGGCGGGGCTCTACGGCGCGGTGCCGGTGGACTCCCGTACCCCGTACGACGCCCGTGAGGTCATCGCGCGGATCGTGGACGCCTCCCGCTTCCAGGAGTTCAAGTCCGAGTACGGACAGACGTTGATCACCGGCTTCGCCCGGATCCACGGCCACCCCGTCGGGATCGTCGCCAACAACGGCATCCTGTTCTCCGAGTCCGCCCAGAAGGGCGCGCACTTCATCGAGCTGTGCGACCAGCGCGGCATCCCGCTGCTGTTCCTGCAGAACATCTCGGGCTTCATGGTCGGCAAGGACTACGAGGCGGGCGGCATCGCCAAGCACGGCGCGAAGATGGTCACGGCGGTGGCCACCACGCGCGTGCCGAAGCTGACGGTGGTCGTCGGCGGTTCGTACGGCGCGGGCAACTACTCGATGTGCGGCCGGGCGTACTCCCCGCGCTTCCTGTGGATGTGGCCCAACGCCAAGATCTCCGTCATGGGCGGCGAGCAGGCGGCGTCGGTCCTCGCGACCGTCAAGCGGGACCAGCTCGGCGACGAGTGGAGCGCGGAGGACGAGGAGTCCTTCAAGGCCCCGATCCGCGCGCAGTACGAGACCCAGGGCAACGCCTACTACGCGACGGCCAGGCTCTGGGACGACGGGGTCATCGACCCGATGGAGACCCGCCAGGTGGTGGGCCTCGCCCTGACGGCCTGTGCCAACGCGCCGCTGGGTGACCCCCAGTTCGGCGTCTTCCGGATGTGAGGGGACCACAGCAGATGTTCGACACAGTCCTTGTGGCCAACCGGGGCGAGATCGCGGTCCGCGTCATCCGCACGCTGCGGACGCTCGGCGTCCGCTCGGTCGCGGTGTACAGCGACGCGGACGCGGAGGCCCGGCACGTCCGGGAGGCGGACACGGCGGTACGGATCGGCCCGCCGCCGGCCTCGGAGTCGTACCTGTCGGTACCGGCCCTGCTCGAAGCGGCGCGCCGCACGGGGGCCCAGGCGGTCCACCCGGGGTACGGCTTCCTGGCGGAGAACGCGGGCTTCGCGAAGGCGTGCGAGGAGGCGGGCCTGGTCTTCATCGGCCCACCGGCCTCGGCGATTTCGTTGATGGGCGACAAGATCCGAGCGAAGGAGACGGTCAAGGCGGCGGGGGTCCCGGTCGTCCCCGGCGCGGCGGACCCTGAACTGGAGTC
Organism: Streptomyces sp. NPDC058579; assembly: GCF_042718575.1. Classification (NCBI taxonomy): domain Bacteria; kingdom Bacillati; phylum Actinomycetota; class Actinomycetes; order Kitasatosporales; family Streptomycetaceae; genus Streptomyces; species Streptomyces sp. NPDC058579. The sequence continues at coordinate 15,230 of NZ_JBHXPI010000003.1, read as the reverse complement.
GGCCGCACGCGAGTTGGGCGCCCCGGTCCTCCTGAAGCCCTCGGCGGGCGGCGGCGGCAAGGGCATGCGCCTGGTGCGCGACCTGGCTGTCCTCACGGACGAGATCGCGGCGGCGCGCCGCGAGGCGAGGTCGTCCTTCGGCGACGACACCCTCCTGGTGGAGCGGTGGATCGACCGCCCGCGCCACATCGAGATCCAGGTCCTGGCGGACGCGCACGGCGGGGTGGTGCACCTGGGCGAGCGCGAGTGCTCGCTGCAGCGCCGCCACCAGAAGATCATCGAGGAGGCCCCGAGCGTCCTGCTGACACCCGAACTCCGGGCGGAGATGGGCGCGGCGGCGGTCGAGGCGGCGCGCTCGTGCGGCTATGTGGGCGCGGGCACGGTGGAGTTCATCGTGCCGGGCAAGGACCCGTCCTCGTACTACTTCATGGAGATGAACACCCGGCTCCAGGTGGAGCACCCGGTGACGGAGCTGATCACGGGCCTGGACCTGGTGGAGTGGCAGCTACGGGTGGCGGCGGGCGAGCCGCTCGCCTTCGGCCAGTCGGACATCCGCCTGGACGGCTGGGCGATCGAGGCCCGGATCTGCGCGGAGGACCCGTCGCGGGGCTTCCTCCCGTCGGGCGGCACGGTCCTCTCCCTGCGCGAGCCGCAGGGCTGGGGGTCCCCCCTGCTCGGAGAGCTTGGGGGAGGGGTGCGCACGGACTCGGGCCTGAGCGAGGGCACGGAGGTCGGCAGCCTGTACGACCCGATGCTGTCGAAGGTCATCGTCCACGCCCCGGACCGCCCCACAGCCCTCCGCCGCCTCCGCGCGGCCCTCGCGGACACGGTCACCCTCGGCGTCCCGACGAACGCGGGCTTCCTGCGCCGCCTGCTGGCCCACGAGTCGGTGGTGAGCGGCGACCTGGACACGGGGTTGGTGGAGCGGGACGCGGAGAGCCTCACCGATGGGTCGGTCCCACCGGAGGTGTACGCGGCGGTGGCACTGCTGCGCCAGTTCCCCCCGACTCCTCCCGCACCCGGCTGGACGGACCCCTTCGACGCCCCCACCGCCTGGCGCCTCGGCGGCCAACCGGCCTGGACCCCACGCCACTTCCGCGTGGCGGGGCACGACCCGGTCCTGTGCCGCCTCCGCGGCACGGCGGGGAGTGCTGAGCTGCTGCTGGGCGAGGGGACGGCGGGGGCGTCCTCGGACGCAGGCGGCGCGCAGCTGCCGCTCGCAGGCGGGGCCGAGGCGTCCCCGGACGCGAGCGCTGTGTCGCGGCTCGCGCCCGGCGCAGCTCGGGCGCTCCCCGGCGCAGCCGGGGCGTTCTCTGCCGCGCTCGGCAGCAGCCCCGAAGCCCCCGGCAGGGTTTCGGGAAGGGGTGGGGTGGGGGAAATCTCCGCCGACCACGTGACCGTTCACCTCGACGGCGTCGTCCACCACTTCCACGTCGCCCGCTCCCCCGAGGGCCTCTGGCTCGGCCGGGACGGTGACTCCTGGCACCTCCAGGACCACGACCCCGTCGCCGCCGCCCTCAGCGGCGCCCGGCACGGCGGTGCCGACACACTCGCCGCGCCCATGCCGGGAACCGTCACCGTGGTCAAGGTCGCCGTCGGGGACGAGGTCGTCGCCGGGCAGAGCCTGCTCGTGGTCGAGGCCATGAAGATGGAGCACGTCATCTCCGCCCCGCACGCCGGCACCGTCACCGAGCTGGACGTCACCCCCGGCTCCACCGTCGCCATGGACCAGATCCTCGCCGTGGTGACCCCCAGGGAGGAATCATGACCACGGGCCTGCCCATGCGCGTGCCCGCCCCCGGCCTCCCCGCCCGCGTCCGGATCCACGAGGTCGGCCCCCGCGACGGGCTCCAGAACGAGAAGACCGTCGTCCCGACCGCCACCAAGGCCGAGTTCGTACGGCGGCTCGCAACCGCCGGGCTCTCCACCGTCGAGGCGACCAGCTTCGTCCACCCCAAGTGGGTGCCTCAACTCGCCGACGCCGAGGCGCTGTTCCCGCAGCTCCAGGACGTGGCCGCCCGGCTTCCCGTACTCGTACCCAACGAGCGCGGGCTCGACCGCGCCCTCGCCCTCGGCGCCCGCGACGTCGCCGTCTTCGCCTCCGCCACCGAGTCCTTCGCGAAGGCCAACCTCAACCGGACCGTCGACGAAGCCCTCGCGATGTTCGAGCCCGTCGTCACCCGCGCCATAGAGCAGGGCCTCCGCGTCCGCGGCTACCTCTCCATGTGCTTCGGCGACCCCTGGGAAGGCCCGGTCCCGGTCGAGCAGGTCGTCCGCGTCACGAAGGCCCTGGCCGAGATGGGCTGCGACGAACTGAGCCTGGGCGACACGATCGGTGTCGCCACCCCGGGCCACGTCACCCAGCTCCTCCAGAGCCTGAACGAGGCCGGAGTGCCGACCCGCCGGCTCGCCGTGCACTTCCACGACACCTACGGCCAGGCCCTCTCCAACACCCTCGCCGCCCTCCAGCACGGCGTCACCACCGTCGACGCCTCCGCCGGCGGCCTCGGCGGCTGCCCCTACGCCAAGAGCGCCACGGGCAACCTCGCCACCGAGGACCTCGTGTGGATGCTCGACGGCCTCGGCATCGAGACCGGTGTCGACCTGACCGCCCTCACCGCCACCAGCGTGTGGATGGCTGAACAACTGGGCCGACCGAGCCCGTCCCGTACCGTCCGCGCCCTCTCCCACAAGGAGTGACGTCACCCATGTCCCTCGACCACCGGCTCGCCGAAGAGCACGAGGAACTCCGCCGCACCGTGGAGGAGTTCGCGCACGACGTCGTCGCGCCGAAGATCGGCGACTACTACGAGCGCCACGAGTTCCCGTACGAGATCGTCCGCGAGATGGGCCGCATGGGCCTGTTCGGCCTGCCCTTCCCGGAGGAGTACGGCGGCATGAGCGGCGACTACCTCGCGCTCGGCATCGCACTGGAGGAGCTCGCCCGCGTCGACTCCTCCGTGGCGATCACCCTGGAGGCGGGCGTCTCGCTCGGCGCGATGCCGGTCTACCGCTTCGGCACCGAGGAGCAGAAGCAGGAGTGGCTGCCGAGGATGTGCAGCGGCGAGATCCTGGGCGCGTTCGGCCTCACGGAGCCCGGCGCGGGCAGCGACGCCGGCGGCACCCGGACGACGGCCGTCCGCGACGGCGACGACTGGGTCATCAACGGCTCCAAGTGCTTCATCACCAACTCCGGTACGGACATCACGGGCCTGGTGACCGTGACGGCCGTGACCGGCCGCAAGGCGGACGGCCGCCCGCTGATCTCCTCGATCATCGTCCCGTCCGGCACCCCGGGCTTCACGGTCGCCGCCCCGTACTCCAAGGTCGGCTGGAACGCCTCGGACACGCGCGAGCTGTCCTTCGACAACGTCCGCGTGCCGGCCGCGAACCTGCTCGGTGAGGAGGGGCGTGGGTACGCGCAGTTCCTCCGCATCCTCGACGAGGGCCGGATCGCGATCTCGGCGCTCGCCACCGGGCTCGCCCAGGGCTGCGTGGACGAGTCGGTGAAGTACGCGAAGGAACGGCACGCCTTCGGCCGCCCGATCGGCGACAACCAGGCCATCCAGTTCAAGATCGCGGACATGGAGATGCGGGCCCACATGGCCCGGATCGGCTGGCGCGACGCGGCGTCCCGGCTGGTCGCCGGGGAGCCGTTCAAGAAGGAGGCGGCGATCGCGAAGCTGTACTCCTCCACGGTCGCGGTCGACAACGCCCGCGAGGCCACCCAGATCCACGGCGGCTACGGCTTCATGAACGAGTACCCCGTGGCCCGCATGTGGCGCGACTCCAAGATCCTGGAAATCGGCGAGGGTACGAGCGAGGTCCAGCGCATGCTGATCGCGAGGGAGTTGGGCCTGACGCCTCCGGCCTGACCGGGGTTCGTAGCGCCCGAGAACGCCTGTCACCCCGCCTGGGGGTGGCGGGCGTTGCGCTTGGGGCGGGAGGCGGGGGGCCTTAAGCGCATCTGGCTTCCCACCGGACCCGGGCCCTGGCCCCGGTGAGCTTCTGGCGGGGCCGCCCTCTCTCCGAGAGTCGCACCTTCCACCGCCGCATCAAGGGCGCTCCCTACGGTCGCGTCGCTCCGCGATGGCCTACGGCCCCCCTTGACCCGGCGCCTCCAGGCGCGAAAACACTCTCGGAGGGCGCCCCGGGGCGTGGCCACGGGGGAGGCCGGGGATCGCTGCGGTGACGGGACCGGCCTGCGGCCCGGTGGGTGGGGGGCCGGGCATCGCTCCGGCCGGACGGGTCCCTCCCGCCCGGTGGGTGGGGGCTTGGTTCGCGGCGGGGGTGGGGGAGTTGGTGCCGGTCGGCTCGGGGTGCGCGGCAGTGGAATGGGGCGGTGACGGCCCCGGCTCAGCGACTGATGGCCGTCGCCCGATCGGGCCTCATGCCCCGCTGTTCGCTCCCGGTGGGTCCCAATTCCCCTGAGGGGAGCCGCTGTCGTGCAGTAAGTGCAGCGAACTTCGCATAGCCGCATACGGATGGCAGCAGTTGCCTGGTATGTCGGCTATGCGGTGGCTACTTCGGGGGCAACCGTGCACGCGCGAGGTGCTGACGCGTGACGACACCGGCTCGGCGTCCGATGGCGAGTGGGCAGCCGGGCCTGGATCCCTGTACGGCCCCCGGTTCACTCCCGGTTGGCGGGGTCAGGCCACGGCGAGGCGGTCTACCAGCAGCGCCATTCTCCGCTCGGTGTCCTCCGGTGGCAGCCGTCCCGCCCTGGTCAGGGTCGCCAGCCCGTGCAGTGCGGCCCAGAACACCTCGGTGAACAGACCCGGGTGGACGCCGTCCCCCGCGACCTCTCCCAGGCTCTCCAGCAGTGCGGCGAAGGCGTTCTTCAGGGGCTCCGGGGTGTCCTCGTGCGCGAACGCCAGGCCGCCGTCGAGCTGGAACATGGCGTCGTAGACCGCCGGGTTGCGCTCGGCGAAGTCGAGGTAGGCGCGGGCGAGGGCGGTGACCCGGGTGCGAGGGCCGTCCGCGGCGGAGGTCGCGGCCCGCACCGCCGCGGCCATCTCGGCGGCGCCCTCAAGGGCTACGGCACCGATGATCTCGCGCTTGCCGCGGAAATGGCTGTAGAGGACGGGCTGGCTGTATTCGATGCGCTCGGCCAGCCGGCGGGTGGTGACCGCGTCCCAGCCCAGCTGCTCGGCGAGCTCGCGGGCCGTCGCCACGATGAGCCGCTCACGGTCCGCCCGTTCACGCTGCTTGCGTTCCTGTACCGACATAACTCGATCCTAGCACCGCTAGACAATCGAGCGGCAGTAGCGCTAGCGTTGCCTCATCAGCTAGCAGCGCTAGATCCCAGGAGGGGTCACCATGCTCAACGCACTCGAGGTCTTCACCACCGTGGTCGTCGGCCTGATGGTGGGGGTGGAGTTCTCCGTCGCCTTCGTCATCAACCCGATCCTCAACGCCCTCCCGGAGGACAGCGGCATACTCGGCCGCGCCCACGGGGGCCGGATGCTCGGCGCCGTGATGCCGGTCTGGTACATCACCTCGCTCGTCCTCGTCGCGGTCTTGGCCGTCGCCGGATGGGGCCAAGACGGCGCCGGACTCCTCGTCACCTCCGGCGCGCTGCTGATAGTCAGCGTGATCATGTCGGTCCTGCTGCTCGTCCCGATCAACAACCGGGGCAAGACGTGGACCCCCGACAACCGGCCCGAGGACTGGAAGGACCAGAAGAACCGCTGGGACCGCTTCCACTACGTCCGCGTCGCCGTCATCATCGCCGCCTTCGCCCTACTGGCCACCGCCCTCACCTGAGCCCACGACCCGACACCGCGCCAGCGACACACCTCAAGCGCGCACGTTTCCCCCCGAAGTCGCCACCGCATAGCCGACATACCTGGCAATCGCCGCCATCCGTATGCGGCTATGCGAAGTTCGCTGCACTTACGGCACGACAGCGGCTCCCCTCAGGGGATTTGGGACCTACAGGGAAGCGGTCGGCGGGGCATGAAGCCCGACCGAACGGCAGCCGCCGGACGCTGAGCCGGGGCCGCCACCGCCCCACGCCACTGCCGCGCACCCCGAGCCGCCCCGCACCAACTCCCCCACCCCCGCCGCGAACCAAGCCCCCACCCACCGGGCAGCGGCCGCTCCCACGACCGAAGCGATACCCGGCCCGCACCCCACCGGGCGCAAGAGACTCGCCCCGCCCGGCCAATCCCCGAGCCCCCACCCACCGGCCCGCAGGCCGCCCCCACAACCGGAGCGATACCCGGCCCCCCACCCACCGGCCGCCACCCCGCCCCCGCCACCGCAGCGATCCCCGGCCTTCCCGGTGGCCACGCCCCCGGCCGCCCCCCGAGTAAAAGCAGGCGACCGGAGGTGGTGGGTCAAGGGTGGAGCGAAGCGCAATCGGCGAAGCCGACGCGACCGCAGGGAGCGCCCTTGACGCACCACCGGAGGTCGCCACACTCAGAACGAGGGCGGCCGAACCAGAAGCCCACCAGACCCCCCGCGCCACGTCAGCCGAGGAAACCCCCCGCCGTGGCCGTCACGAACGCCGTGAACGCCGCTGGAGTCGCCAGGAACGCAGGCCCCTCGGGGGCCTTGGAGTCTCGGACCGCGACATGGGCAGCCAGGTCGGCGACCTCTATGCACTCGCCGCCGTCGAAGCCGCCGAAGCCGTCGAAGCCGTCGAAGCCACTGAAGCCGCCGAAGCCGCCGCATGAGGACTTCCGCCAGGCGGCGCTGCCGACGGGGGCGCACTCTATGCAGTCGCCGGCGTCGGCGCCGCTGTACGACGACTTACGCCACCGTGGGACCTGGCTGGTGCCCATACCGCTCCTCCATCACGCGTGTGATCAGCGCTGCCGAGTCCTCGTGAGAGAGGGCCGAAGCCTGCAGCCGAGCGTAAGCGACGGAACGCTCCCTGATCACTTGCGGATTGGTGGTCATCTGCCCCGCGCCATAGCCCGCCATGTAGCAGATATCCGGGTCGTCCTCGAACCTCAACAGGTTGAACGAACCCATCATCCCGGCATGCCCGCCGGCACTGAACGGAAGCACCTGGATCTGGATCCACGGCCGCCGCATGCAGTCCAACAGATGCTGGAGCTGCGCCCGCATGACCTCCCGGCCCCCGATCTCCAGCCGCAGCGCCGCCTCGTCCAGCACCACGCACACCACCGGCGGATGCTCCCGATCCAGAATGCGCTGGCGCTCCATCCGAGCCGCCACCATCTCGTCCAGCTTCTCCCGGTGGTCGACGCTCAGCACCGCCCTCGCGTAGTCCTCCGTCTGAAGCAGGCCGTAGACCAGCTGCGCCTGGTACGTCGAGATGTACGTCGCCTTCGCTTCCATCTCCGCGTACGGCTGGAACCACTTCGGCAACTGGCTCTTCAGGACCACCCCCACCAACCGCGCGAACAACCCGCCCGTCATCAACGCGGCATCCAGTTGCTCCGAGAACTTCCGCGTGGGGACCTTCTTCGCCGTCTCCACCTGACCGATCAGCGACGCCGAGCAGAAGACGATGTCGCCCAACTGCTGCTGATTGAGGCCCGCCTCCTCGCGCAACCGGCGAAGCTCCCAGCCGTAGTAGTCCAGCGGAGAGGCGCTGGGATCGAGGCTACGGATATTGACCACGACGAGGTCACCCCTATGCTCACGCATCACTGCGTTCGTGCCGGTCCGTAGCCGAGCGTAACCAAGCCGCCTCACCCCGGAGGCGGGAATGTCGCAACCGAGCCCCACCGGGCGGAGCTTCACCCTGGGGTCGATCAAGGCGCCAATGTGAGGTTAGGCTAACCTACCTTCGACTTGCCCAGGCCGTCCCCCGGCACGTACCGAAAGCGACTCCGCCATGCCCAGCAACGCCCGAGCCACCTCCCTCACCCGTCGCGGCCTGCTCGCCGCCGGCGGCGCCCTCGGGCTCGGTGCCGCGCTCGCCGCCTGTGGGACCAAGACCGAGGACGGCGGCGGCAGCGCCGCCGGGGCCTCCGAGAAGGCCGGGCCGTGGAAGTTCACCGACGACCGCGGCACCGCCGTCGAGGCGAAGTCCACCCCGAAGAACATCGTCGCCTTCACCGGCATGGCCGCCGCCCTCAAGGACTTCGGGATCGAGGTGAAGGGCGTCTTCGGCCCGACCTACGTCGAGGACCCGAAGACCAAGGCGAAGAAGCCGGACGTCCAGGCCGGTGACCTCGACATCGCGAAGGTCACGGTCATCGGCAACGTCTGGGGCGAGTTCAAGATCGAGGAGTACCTCAAGCTCAACCCTGACCTCCTCATCACGGACATGTGGGAGAAGAACGACCTCTGGTACGTCCCGGCCGAGCAGAAGGACAAGATCCTCAAGATCGCCCCGAGCGTCGCCCTCTGGGCCTCGGACAAGTCCATGCCGGCCGTGCTCCAGCGCCACGTCGACCTGGCCGCCTCCCTCGGCGCCGACGTGAAGACCCAGAAGCTCAAGGACGACAAGGCCCGCTTCGAGGCCGCCGCCGAGCGCGTCCGTCAGGCCGCCAAGGGCAAGAAGGACATCAAGGTCCTGATCGGCTCCGGCTCCCCCGACCTGTTCTACGTCTCCACCCCGGTCCGGCCGACCGACACGGTCTACTTCAAGGAGCTGGGCGTCAACCTCGTCACGCCCGACAAGCTGGACCAGGGCGGCTGGTTCGAGGGCCTCAGCTGGGAGAACGTCGGCAAGTACCAGGCCGACATCATCATGCTCGACAACCGCACCTCCGCCCTCCAGCCGGAGGCGCTCAAGGCCAAGCCGACCTGGGCCGCGCTGCCCGCCGTCAAGGCCGGCCAGGTCATTCCGCGCGTGACCGAGCCGATCTACTCGTACGCCAAGTGCGCCCCGCTCCTGGAAGACCTGGCCAAGGCCTTGGAGAACGCGAAGAAGGTGTCCTGACCCATGGCGAACGCCGAGACCGCCCCGTTCCAGTTCTTCTCCCTCCAGGTCGACCGGACGAGGCGGCTCGGCCCGTCCCTGGTCCGCGTGACCTTCACCGGGGATGACCTCAAGTCCTTCGCCTCCGGGGGCCGCGACCAGTCGCTCTCCCTCTTCCTGCCGCACCCCGGCCAGGAGGCCCCCGTCCTGCCGCCGCTGGACGACCCGGACATGTACGCGATCCTGGGCGCCTGGCGCGCGATGCCGGACGACGAGCGGGCCGTGATGCGCTCGTACACCGTCCGGGAGCAGCGCTCCGAGCCCGACGGACCGAACGAGGTCGACATCGACTTCGCGCTCCACGAGGACGGCGGCCCCGCCTGCCGCTGGGCGCAGGGCGCCAAGCCCGGCGACCGGGTCGTCGTACTCGGCCCGGCGGTCGCCGAGAACACCGCCGTCCGCTTCCAGCTTCCGGCCGACGCCGACTCCGTACTCCTCTGGGCCGACGAGACGGCCCTGCCGGCCGCCGCGGCGATCCTGGAGTGGCTGCCGGCCGGGACGCGGGCGCAGGTCTATCTCGAAGTGCCGTTCTCCGGCGACCGGATCGAGCTGACCACCGAGGCCGACGCCACCGTCACCTGGCTCGTACGGGAGGAGGGCGCGCCGTCCGCCGTGGCCGCGGTGCGCGCCGCCGAACTGCCGGGCGAGGCACCGTACGTGTGGATCGCGGGCGAGTCCGGCTCAGTGAAGGAGCTGCGCCGTCACTTCGTACGCGATCGCGAACTCGACCGCAGGCGTGTGACGTTCGTCGGCTACTGGCGCAAGGGCCTCTCCGAGGACGCCCTGCGCGAGTCGCCGCAGGAAGACGACCAGTAGAGGACTCACAGAAGGTCTCAACACCCCTCCCAGGACCCCTCACCCCTCACGGGCGGGGGGTTCTTTGCGTCGCAAACTTAGGTTAGGCTAACCTTACTTACACACCGCCACTCTTGGCGCGCTGTCGCAACCCCTCACCCCTCACCTCTCCCGTCCCCGGAGGACCATCCCCATGCGCTCGCACCTGCTCAACGACGCCACGGCGGAGAGCTACCGGCGCTCCGTCACCGAAGGAGTCGAGCGGGTGGCGAGGAAACTCGCCACGACGCGCCGCCCGTTCACCGGTGTCACCCCCGCCGCGCTGGCCCCCACCGTCGACGCCGTCGACCTCGACAAGCCGCTCGGCGACTCCTCCGCCGCCCTCGACGAGCTGGAGAGCGTCTACCTCCGCGACGCCGTCTACTTCCACCACCCCCGCTACCTGGGCCACCTCAACTGCCCGGTCGTGATCCCCGCCGTCCTCGGCGAGGCCGTCCTCTCCGCCGTCAACTCCTCGCTCGACACCTGGGACCAGAGCGCGGGCGGCACCCTCATCGAGCGCAAGCTCATCAACTGGACGAACTCCCGGATCGGCTTCGGCCGCTCCTCCGACGGCCGCTTCTCCGAAGGCCGCTCCTCCGACGGCGTCTTCACCAGCGGCGGTTCGCAGTCCAACCTCCAGGCCCTCCTCCTGGCCCGCGAGGAGGCGAAGACCACCGACCTCTCCAAGCTCCGCGTCTTCACCTCCGACTGCAGCCACTTCAGCGTCCAGAAGTCCGCCGGCCTCCTCGGCCTCGGCCCCGACGCCGTCATCTCCATCCCGGTCGACCGGACCCGGCGCATGCAGTCCGTCGTCCTCGCCGCCGAGCTGGAGGCCTGCCGCGCCGAGGGCCTGACGCCGATGGCGATCGTCGCCACCGCCGGCACCACCGACTTCGGCTCCATCGACCCGCTGCACGAGGTCGCCGCCCTGGCCGAGGAGTACGGCGCCTGGATGCACGTCGACGCCGCCTACGGCTGCGGGCTGCTCGCCTCGCCCACGCGCCGCCACCTCCTGGATGGCATCGAGCGGGCCGACTCCGTCACCGTCGACTTCCACAAGTCCTTCTTCCAGCCGGTGAGCTCCTCCGCGCTCCTGGTCCGGGACGGGGCCACCCTGCGCCACGCCACGTACCACGCGGACTACCTCAACCCGCTCCCCCAAGCTCTCGGCTCCGCTCGAGCAGGGGGGACCCCCACCACAGTCGCCGAGCAGATCCCCAACCAGGTCGACAAGTCCCTCCAGACCACCCGCCGCTTCGACGCGCTGAAGCTGTGGATGACCCTGCGCGTGATGGGCGCCGACGGCGTCGGAGAGCTCTTCGACGAGGTCTGCGACCTGGCCCGGGACGGTTTCGACCTGATCGCCGCCGACCCGCGCTACGACGTGGTCGTCCAGCCGCAGCTGTCCACGCTCGTCTACCGCTACATCCCGGAGGCCGTCACCTCCCCCGCCGACATCGACCGCGCCAACCTCTACGCCCGCAAGGCGCTCTTCGCCTCCGGCGAGGCCGTCGTCGCCGGGACGAAGGTCGACGGCCGCCAGTACCTCAAGTTCACCTTGCTCAACCCCGAGACGACCCTGGCCGACATCGCCACCGTCCTCGATCTGATAGCCGGCCACGCCGAGCAGTACCTGGGAGAGACCCTTGTCCACGCCTGATACGACCAGCACGTACGACTTCATCGGCATCGGGCTCGGTCCGTTCAACCTCGGTCTCGCCTGCCTGACCGAGCCGATCGACGAGCTGAACGGCCTGTTCCTGGAGTCCAAGCCGGACTTCGAGTGGCACTCCGGGATGTTCCTCGAAGGCTCGCACCTCCAGACGCCGTTCATGTCGGACCTGGTCACGATGGCCGACCCGACCTCCCCGTACTCCTTCCTGAACTACCTGAAGGCGAAGGGCCGGCTCTACTCCTTCTACATCCGCGAGAACTTCTACCCGCTGCGCGTCGAGTACAACGACTACTGCCGCTGGGCCGCCGACCAGCTGCGCTCCATCCGCTTCTCCACCACCGTCGCCACCGTCACCTACGACGAGGCCGGCGACGAGTACGTGGTGACCACGGAGGCCGGGGAGACCTTCCGTGCCCGCCGGATCGTGCTCGGCACCGGCACCCCGCCGCACGTCCCCGACTCCTGCCAGGGCCTCGGCGGCGACCTGATCCACAACTCCCGCTACCTCCCGAACAAGGAGGCGCTCCAGAAGAAGCGGTCGATCACCCTGGTCGGCAGCGGCCAGAGCGCGGCGGAGATCTACTACGACCTCCTCTCCGAGATCGACGTCCACGGCTACCGGCTGAACTGGGTGACGCGCTCCCCGCGCTTCTTCCCGCTGGAGTACACCAAGCTGACGCTGGAGATGACGTCGCCGGAGTACGTGGACTACTTCCACGCGCTGCCCGAGCAGACCCGCTACCGGCTGGAGAACCAGCAGAAGAACCTGTTCAAGGGCATCGACGGTGAGCTGATCGACGCCATCTTCGACCTGCTCTACCAGAAGAACCTGGCCGGCCCGGTCCCCACCCGGCTGCTCACCAACGCGGCCCTGCACTCCGCCGCGTACGAGGAATCCAGCGGCATGTACACGCTCGGCTTCCACCAGGAGGAGCAGGGCACGGACTTCACGCTCGACACCGAGGGCCTGATCCTCGCGACCGGCTACAAGTACTCCGTCCCCGCGTTCCTGGAGCCGGTCCGCGACCAGCTCCGCTGGGACTCCCAGGGCCGCTACGACGTGGCCCGGAACTACTCGGTCGACACCACAGGCCGCCGCGTCTTCGTGCAGAACGCGAGCGTCCACACCCACTCCATCACCTCGCCCGACCTGGGCATGGGTGCGTACCGCAACGCGTACATCATCGGAGCGATGCTGGGCCGCGAGTACTACCCCGTCGAGAAGACCATCGCGTTCCAGGAGTTCGCCGCGTGACCGCCGAGACGACCGCCGACATCACCACCGTCACCACCATCACTACCGACACCATCCGCTTCCGGCCCCTCGACCCGCTCGCGGACGCCGAGCTGATCCACGCCTGGGTCACGCACCCCAAGGCCGCGTTCTGGATGATGCAGGACGCCGCGCTCCAGGACGTCGAGCGCGAGTACATGGCGTTCGCCGCGAACCCGTACCACGAGGCCTTCATCGGTCTCGTGGACGAGCAGCCCGCGATCCTCATGGAGCGGTACGACCCCTCCCAGCTGGAGCTCGTCGGCCTGTACGAGCCGCTCCCCGGCGATGTCGGCATGCACTTCCTCGTCGCGCCCACCGACACCCCCGTCCACGGCTTCACCCGCCGGGTGATCACCGCCGTCATGCGGGAGCTGTTCGCCGACCCGGCGACCGAGCGGGTCGTCGTCGAGCCGGACGTGTCCAACAAGGCCGTCCACGCGCTCAACGAGGCCGTCGGCTTCGTGGCCGAGCGCGAGATCCAGAAGCCGGAGAAGAAGGCCCTGCTGTCCTTCTGCACCCGCGCCCAGTTCGAGGCCGCCGTGGGAGCCACCGTATGAGCCGCCGCCCGTCCCCCGTCGCCGACCCCGTCGCGCACCTCACCCCGGCCCGCTGGGCCGACGCCAACCGGGCGCTGATCCGCAAGGGCCTCGCCGAGTTCGCCCACGAGCGCCTGCTCAACCCGCAGGAGCTGGGCGGGAACCGCTACCGGGTCCGCAGCGACGACGGCACCGTCGAGTACCGCTTCGCCGCCGACCGGTACGCCCTCGACCACTGGCAGGTCGACGCCTCGTCGATCACCCGCCACCGCGGCGACGAGCATCTCCCGCTCGACGCGCTGCTGTTCATCACCGAGCTGCGCGGCTCGCTCGGTCTGAGCGACGAGGTCCTGCCGGTCTACCTGGAGGAGATCTCCTCCACCCTGTCCGGTACGGCGTACAAGGCCACCAAGCCGCCGGTCACCGCCGCCGAGCTGGCGCGCGCGGACTTCCAGGCGATCGAGACCGGGATGACCGAGGGTCACCCCTGTTTCGTCGCCAACAACGGCCGGCTCGGCTTCGGCGTCGACGAGTACCACGCGTACGCCCCCGAGGCCGCCGCCCCGATCCGGCTGATCTGGCTGGCCGCGCGCCGCGACCGCACCACCTTCACGGGCTGCGCGGACGTCGAGTACGAGGCCTTCGTCCGCGCCGAGCTGGGCGACGGCGCGGTCGACGGCTTCGCCGCGACCCTCGCCGAGCGGGGCCTGGACCTGGCCGACTACCTGCTGATGCCGGTCCACCCCTGGCAGTGGTGGAACAAGCTCGCCGTCACCTTCGCCGCCGAGATCGCCCAGCAGCGCCTGGTGTACCTGGGCGAGGGCGACGACGCCTACCTGGCGCAGCAGTCGATCCGTACGTTCTTCAACACGGCGGATCCGGCCAAGCACTACGTCAAGACGGCGATCTCGGTCCTCAACATGGGCTTCATGCGCGGCCTTTCGGCCGCGTACATGGAGGCGACCCCGGCGATCAACGACTGGCTGGCCGGTCTGATCGACGCCGACGCCGTCTTCAAGGAGGCGCGGTTCTCGATCATCCGCGAGCGGGCGGCGGTCGGCTACCGGCACCTGGAGTACGAGGCGGCGACGGACCGGTACTCCCCGTACCGCAAGATGCTCGCCGCGCTCTGGCGCGAGTCGCCGGTGGCCTCCCTGGCGCCGGGCGAGCGGCTCGCGACGATGGCCTCGCTGCTCCACGTCGACCACGCGGGCGCGTCCTTCGCGGGCGCCCTGATCGCGGACTCGGGTCTGGAGCCGACGGCGTGGCTGCGCGGCTACCTGGACGCGTACCTGCTTCCGCTGCTGCACAGCTTCTACGTGTACGACCTGGTCTACATGCCGCACGGCGAGAACGTGATCCTGGTCCTCGACGAGCAGGGCGCGGTGATCCGGGCGGTGTTCAAGGACATCGCCGAGGAGATCTGCGTGATGGACCCGACGGCGGTGCTGCCGCCGGCCGTGGAGCGGATCCGGGCGGACGTCCCCGAGGACATGAAGCTGCTGTCGATCTTCACGGACGTCTTCGACTGCTTCTTCCGCTTCTTCGCGGCGACCCTCGCGGCGGAGGGCACGCTCGACGAGGACGCCTTCTGGCGGACAGTCGCGGAGTGCGTGCGCGCGTACCAGGAGTCGAAGCCGGAGCTGGCGGAGAAGTTCGAGCGGTACGACATGTTCGCGGAGACCTTCGCGCTCTCCGCCCTCAACCGCCTCCAACTGCGCGACAACAAGCAGATGGTGGACCTGGCGGACCCGTCGGCGGCCCTCCAGCTGGTCGGCGACCTGGTGAACCCGATCGCGCGGTTCAAAATCAGCCCCTCCGGCGTTTGAGGAGCGGGGGTCCGGGGGCAGAGCCCCCGGTGGCGTGAACAGGGCGGGCGCCCCCGGAGTACGGGGCACCGGGGGCGCCCCTCGCGGTGTGAACGCGCCGCAGGCCCTGGCCCCGGCGGGGCCCGGGAGTATTGGTTCACCAGGGCCACAAAAACCGGCACCAGCGCGGCCC